>NZ_JAJNAN010000033.1:0-34346 GCF_022227565.1 Ectothiorhodospira sp. 9100 | reverse complement strand
GGTGGGATAGGCACTGTGCCAGCGCTCGCCCCTCACCCCAACCCCTCTCCCCGGAGGGGAGAGGGGCTTTATGAAATGGGGACAGACCCCTTTTTGTTCAGTTGCCGAAATGGGAGTAACCACCCTGTTCGAGGGTGAGGGATGCGCCATCGGGGCCCAACACCCGCAGGCCGGGTTCGGCTTCGATGCGGCCAATGACGGTGGCCAGGCTGCCCTGCCCTGCCAGTTGTTCACGGATGGGGTCCACATCCGCCTCCCCCAGGGTGAACAGCAGTTCGTAGTCGTCGCCGCCGGCCAGGGGGTATTGCCAGTTGGGGGTGTCGCCCATGGCACCCTTGAAGGCATCGGAGAGCGGCAGTGCGCCGGCCTGAAGGGTGGCGCCCAGGCCCGATGCCTTGAGGATATGCCCCAGATCCTGGACGAGGCCATCGGAGATGTCGATACCGGCGCGGGCGCGGCCGCGCAGGATGTGTCCGGCGGCGATGCGGGGGGTGGGCCGGGTGAGGCGGGCGCGCAGGGTGGGGGTCGGGTTAGGATGGTCCCACTGTGCCAGGGCCAGGGCGGCGTCGCCCAGGGTGCCGGTGACCAGGATGTGGTCGCCGGGCTGGGCGCCATTACGGCGCAGGGCCTGGCCGGGTGGCACGTAGCCCATGACCTGGACGGTGATGGTGAGCGGGCCGCGGGTGGTGTCGCCGCCGATCAGATCAACGCCATGCTCTTGGGCCAGGGTGTGGAAGCCATCGGCGAAGGCTGTAAGCCAGGTGTCGTCGTGTTCGGGCAGGGTGAGTGCCAGAGTGGCCCAACGGGGGGTGGCGGCCATGGCGGCCAGGTCGCTGAGGTTGACCGCCAGGGCCTTGTAGCCGATGTCGCGGGGGTGCGTGTCCTTGGGGAAGTGCACGTCGGCCACGAGGGTATCCACACAGACGGCAAGAGTCTGGTTGGCCGGGAGCTGGATGAGGGCGGCATCGTCCCCGACGCCCAGGAGGGTGTCAGCGGATGTGCTGGGGCGGGTGAAGTGGCGTTGGATGAGGTTGAATTCTTTCACTGTGAAGGCGCTTGAAACCCCTCACCCACTGGCGGGAGCTTTTTGTGAACTTGAGCCCCTGACCCACTGGCGGGAGCTTTTTGTGAACTTGAGCCCCTGACCCACTGGCGGGAGCTTTTTGTGAACTTGAGCCCCTCTCCCGCTGGCGGGAGAGGGGTTGGGGTGAGGGTACGGAGGGCATTCACTCCTCCAGCAGCCCTGCCTCCCGATAATACCGCTTGGCCCCCTCATGCAACGGCGCCGACAGCCCCTGCTTCACCATGCTCTCCTTCTCCAGCACCCTAAAGGCCGGGTGCATGCCCTTGAAGGTCTCGAAATTGTCGAACACGGCCTTGACCAGGGTGTAGACCGCCTCCTCCGATGTGGCCGTGGAAGACACCAGGGTGGCACCCACCCCAAAGGTGTCCACATCCTCATCCTGGCCGGGATACATGCCCGCCGGGATTGTAGCGCTGAAGTAGTATGGCGTCTGCTGGATCAGATCATCCACCACCTGGCCGCTTACCGGCACCAAGCGGGCATCGCAGGTGGCAATGGGTTCCTGGATGGCTGAGGACGGGTGGCCCACGGTGAACAGCACCACGTCGATGCGGTTGTCGCACAAGGCCTGGCCCTGCTCGCGTGAGGGCAGTTCCGAGGTGAGGGAGAAGTCGTCCATGGTCCAGCCGTAGGCGTCCATCAGGCGCTCCACCGTGCCGCGCTGGCCCGACCCCGGGTTGCCCACATTCACCCGCTTGCCCTTGATGTCTTCAAAGTGCTGAATATCACTGTCGTGGCGCACCACCACCGTGAATGGCTCGGGGTGAAGCGACATCACGGCCCGGAGGCGATCGTCTGGCCCGGCGTTGGCGAAACGGTCGGACCCCTGGTAGGCATGATGCTGCCAATCGGACTGCACCACACCCAGATCCATCTCCCCTGCGCGGATGGAATTCAGGTTGAACACCGAGCCGCCAGTACTCTCCGCATTGCAGCGGATGCCATGCTCTGATCGACCCTGATTCACCAGCTGACAGATGCGCTGACCCGTGGGGTAATACACCCCCGTCACCCCCGCTGTACCGATGGTGAGGAAGCGCTGATCCGCCATCACCGAAGTGCTGACCCAGGTGGCGGACAGGCCTGCCAGGAGCAGGGTAAAGCCTTTCTTCATCAACCGTTTGTACATGGTTCATCCTCCAGTGGGTGAGGGCCAGGTTGTGACTGTTTTCAGGGTTTTACGTGCTTCTGGCGCCTAAATCCGTTAACATTCAAGCCTTTTTCCGAAGTCTAAATCAATCCGCTTTTGCGGGGAGTTCGCAATGTTTTCCATCCACATGAGTATCGCCGGGTACGACGATGAGCTGTGGCAGGCCATCCAGTCCGAATCACGCCGTCAGGAAGAGCACATCGAACTGATCGCCTCCGAAAACTACGCCAGCCCGCGCATTATGGAAGCACAGGGTTCCGTGCTTACCAACAAGTATGCCGAGGGCTACCCAGGCAAACGTTACTACGGCGGCTGCGAGTACGTCGATGTGGCCGAGACGCTGGCCATCGATCGCGCCAAGCAACTCTTCGGCGCCGACTACGCCAATGTGCAGCCCCACTCCGGTTCCCAGGCCAATGCCGCCGTCTACATGGCGCTGCTGAACCCGGGTGACACCGTACTGGGCATGAGCCTGGCCCATGGCGGCCACCTGACCCACGGCGCCAAGGTGAACTTCTCGGGCAAGATCTACAATGCCATCACCTACGGCATCGATGATCAGGGTTACATTGATTACGACGAGGTGGAGCGCCTGGCCCTGGAGCATAAACCCAAGATGGTCGTGGCCGGCTTCTCCGCCTATTCCCGCGTGGTGGACTGGCAGCGCTTCCGCGATATCGCCGACAAGGTGGGTGCCTACCTGCTGGTGGACATGGCGCACGTGGCTGGCCTGGTGGCCGGCGGTGTCTACCCCAGCCCGGTACAGATCGCCGATGTGACCACCTCCACCACCCACAAGACCCTGCGCGGCCCGCGCGGCGGCATCATCCTGGCCAAGCGCAACCCGGAGATCGAGAAGAAGCTCAACTCCCTGGTCTTCCCCGGCACCCAGGGTGGCCCACTGATGCATGCCATCGCCGGCAAGGCCGTGGCCTTCAAGGAAGCCCTGGAGCCGGACTTCAAGGCCTACCAGCAGCAGGTGGTCGAGAACGCCCGCGCCATGGCCGACGAGATGATCACACGCGGTTACAAGGTGGTGTCCGGTGGCACCGACAACCACCTGTTCCTGGTGGATCTGATCGACAAGGGCATCACCGGCAAGGAGGCGGACGCCGCCCTGGGCCGTGCCAACATCACCGTGAACAAGAACGCCGTGCCCAACGATCCCCAGTCTCCGTTCGTGACCAGTGGTCTGCGCATCGGCACCCCCGCCATCACCACCCGTGGGTTTGGCGAGAAGGAATCCCGTGAACTGGCCGGCTGGATCTGCGACGTGCTGGACGACCTGAACAACGATTCGGTCATCGAGCAGGTCAAGGCCAAGGTGCTGGATGTGTGCAAGCGTCTGCCGGTGTATGCCAGCTAAGGCTCATGCATCACAAGCCCCTCTCCCCTGGGGGAGAGGGGTTGGGGTGAGGGGCAAGGGCTGGCATAGTGCCTGCCTCACCCCCCTCATCCCCAGCCCTTCTCCCCTAAGGGGAGAAGGGAGTGTCGGTAGGTGAGTTGGTTCTTTCACGTGAAAGATACGTAACGAGCCCCTCTCCCCCCCCGGGGGAGAGGGGTTGGGGTGAGGGGCGAGGAGGTTGCAACCTGATGAAGTGTCCCTACTGCGGTGCCCCGGATACCCGGGTGGTGGATTCACGGCTGGCCGGCGAAGGCGAGCAGGTGCGCCGCCGCCGGGAATGCGCGGCCTGCGGTGACCGCTTCACCACCTTTGAAGGGGCGGAGTTGAATCTGCCCCGGGTGGTCAAGCGCGATGGGGGACGCGAGCCCTTCAACGAGGGCAAGTTGCGCGCCGGCGTGATGCATGCACTGGAAAAACGCCCCGTGCCCACGGATCGGGTCGAGGCCGCCCTGACCCGCATCAAGCACAAGGCCATGAGCCAGGGGGAGCGCGAACTCCCGGCCCAGCGCATTGGCGAATGGGTGATGGAGGAGCTGCAGGGCCTGGATCAGGTGGCCTACATCCGTTTTGCCTCGGTGTACCTGAGCTTTGCCGATGTACAGGCCTTTCGCGAGGTCGTCGAACGCCTGGAAAAGGATCCCCAGGGCAACAAGGATTGAATCCTTCCTCCCCTCTCTCCAATCCCTCTCATGAACGACTTCACTCCTGACGATCACCGCTTCATGGCCCGAGCCCTGCAGTTGGCGGCCATGGGTCTGTACACCACCGACCCCAATCCGCGGGTGGGCTGCGTGGTGGTGCGCGGCACGCAAGTGGTCGGCGAGGGCTACCACGCCCGTGCGGGGGAGGCCCATGCCGAGGTCCGGGCGCTGCGTGCGGCCGGTGAGCAGGCGCGGGAAAGCACGGTCTATGTCACCCTGGAACCCTGCAATCACCATGGGCGCACCCCACCCTGCGTGGATGCCCTGCTGGCGGCCGGTGTGAGCCGGGTGGTGGTGGCCATGGAAGACCCCAACCCCCTGGTGTCCGGCCAGGGGCTGGAGCGCCTGCGCCGCTCGGGGGTGAGCATTGCCCATGGCCTGATGGCCGAGGCCGCCCATGACCTCAACCCGGGTTTCATCAGCCGCATGCAGCGCCGGCGCCCCTGGGTGCGCGTGAAACTGGCGGCCAGCCTGGATGGACGCACCGCCATGGCCTCCGGCGAGAGCCAGTGGATCACCGGCGAGGCTGCGCGCCAGGACGTGCAACGCCTGCGGGCACGGGCCTCCGCCCTGCTCACCGGCATGGGTACGGTGCTGGCCGATGATCCCCGACTCAACCGGCGCATCAGCGCCGCCGACCTTGGGGTGGCGGGGAGCGTGAACAAGCCACTGCGGGTGGTGCTGGATCGTCAGGGCCAGCTGTTTCCCCAGGCACGCTTGTTCCAGGATGAGGCCCCGGTGCAGGTGTTCACCGCCGAGCATCAAGTGGAGGCACTCCAGGCGCGTCTGGCCGCTACCGGGGCCCGGGTACAGGGCGTGCGCGAGGCCCATGGCCATCTGGATCTGACCACTGTGCTCACGGCCCTGGCGGCGCAGGAGGTCAACGAGGTGCATGTGGAGGCGGGTCCGCGGCTGTCGGGGGCCCTGATGCAGGCGGGGTATGTGGACGAGTTGGTTGTCTATCTGGCGCCCCATCTCATGGGCGGCGATGCACGGGGCCTGATGGACCTGCCCATCGGGCACATGGCCGACCGCATTCCCCTGGAAATCCGGGAGATCCGCCCGGTGGGCCGGGACTGGCGGGTGACGGCGCGCCCTTCAGCGACGTGATCCCTGGATGGATAATCCTGTATCTTAACGCGAAAGAGCTCAGGTTCAGCTATAAAAGCTCCCTTCTCCCCTCGGGGGAGAAGGGTCGGGGATGAGGGGGATGAGGCAGGCACTGTGCCACCCCTCACCCCAACCCCTCTCCCCTGAAGGGAGAGGGGCTCTATGAGAGTCAGGCCCTGAAGATCACCCGGAGACCCCTTCCATGTTTACAGGTATCATCCAGTCCGTGGGCACCCTGGGTGCCACAGAAGACCGGGGCGGTGACAGCCGCCTGACCCTGCGCACCGGCAAGCTGGACCTGGGCGATGTGCAACTGGGCGATAGCATCGCCGTGAACGGGGTGTGCCTGACGGCGGTGGCCCTGCCCGGCGACGGTTTTGTGGCCGATGTGTCCCGGGAGACCCTGTCCAAGACCTCCCTGGGGGCGCTGGGCATCGGCGACCCGGTCAATCTGGAAAAGGCCCTCACGCCCACCACGCGCCTGGGCGGGCATTTGGTGAGCGGTCACGTGGACGGTCTGGGCGAGGTGACGGCCGTGGAGCAGGAGGCGCGCTCCTGGCGTTATCATGTGCGCGTGCCGGATGATCTGGCCCGCTACATCGCCCCCAAGGGTTCCGTCTGCATCGACGGGGTGAGCCTGACGGTGAATACCGTGGACGGTGCCGTGTTCACCGTGAACATCGTGCCCCACACCCAGCAGGAGACCATCATCCATGGCTATCGTGTGGGTACCCGTGTGAACATTGAAGTGGATATCATTGCCCGCTACCTGGAACGCCTGTTGCTGGGAGATAAGGCCGCTCACTCCCAACAAGGCATCAGCGAGGCGTTCCTGGCCGAGCATGGCTTTCTGAAATAAGACGCCTATCGCATCGGCGTATTTTCAATCGGAACCGTGATGGACTGGATCAACGACATCTTAATGCAGGCCGGCACCTGGCTGCGTGGTTATATCGGGCAGATTGCCCTGGCACTGGTGGCCACGCTACTGGTGGTGTATGGCCAGGACATCCTGCGCGCGGTCAAGGCCGCGGTGCGCCCCTATCCATTGGTGTTGCGTCTGATCGTGTTTGTATTGATGTGCGCGTTCGGCTTTGGTGCCATCGCGGTTTTCCTGGCCCCCTGGGTGGCTCAGGGGCTGATGATGGTGGATACCCTCTGGCTTGCGCCCACCGTGGCCGGGGCCTTCCTGATTCTGGGTTTTGTGGCCGAACGCCGCCAGCAAATGTAACCATCCCACCCCCCTCGGGCCGCATGGCCCGATCACCCCTGGATTCGAACACCGGCTGAACATGGCATTCAATAGCACCGAAGAAATCATCGAAGACCTGCGCCAGGGGCGAATGGTGATCATCGTCGACGACGAGGATCGCGAAAACGAGGGCGATCTGCTCATGGTGGCCTCCCGGGTGCGCCCGGAGGACATCAACTTCATGGCCCGCTTTGGCCGTGGCCTGATCTGCCTGACCCTCACCCGGGAACGCTGCCGCCAGTTGCGCCTGCCGCTGATGGTGGGGGACACCAATGACAAGCATGGCACCAACTTCACGGTCTCCATCGAGGCCGCCGAGGGGGTGACCACGGGCATCTCCGCCTATGACCGAGCCCATACCGTGCGCACCGCCGTGGCGCCGGATGCCACCCCCCAGGACCTGGTCCAGCCGGGCCACATCTTCCCGCTCATGGCGCAGCCGGGCGGCGTGCTGGTGCGCGCCGGCCACACTGAGGCCGGTTGCGACCTGGCGCGTCTGGCCGGCCTGGAGCCGGCGGCGGTGATCGTCGAAATCCTTAACGAAGACGGCTCCATGGCCCGCCGCCCGGATCTGGAGCGCTTTGCCGAGGAACATGGCCTGAAGATGGGGACCATTGAACACCTCATCCGCTACCGCATCGAGAATGAGCGCAGCGTGGAGCGGGTGGCGGAATGCCCCTTCCCCACCGAATTCGGTGATTTTCGCCTGGTGGCCTACGAGGATGCCCTGGACAAGGGGTTGCACTATGCCATGGTCAAAGGCGACGTGGGGGGCGATCACGACACCCTGGTGCGGGTACACTTGGGCGGCAGCCTGTGCGATACCCTGGCCTACCGGGGCGAGGGCTGCGGCTGGCCGCTGCGCGGCGCCCTGGAACGCATTGCCCAGGAAGGCAGTGGCGTGGCGGTGATCATCCACAAACCCGTGAACAATCGCGAGAGGGTCCGCCGTCTGCGGGAGATGGCCCTGGGCGATGGCCCGGCTCAATCATCCGGACAGGACGACCACGAACCCGCCGAACTGCGCACCCATGGCATCGGCGCCCAGATCCTCAAGGACCTGGGCGTGAGCCGGATGCGCCTGCTTTCGGCCCCCAAACGCTTCCACGGGCTCGGCGGTTTCGGGCTCGAGGTGGTGGAATACGTCAACGAACGCTAACGGAATACCCCAGTCATGACTGCAAACCTGCAAACCATCGAAGGCACCTTTACCGCCACCTCCGAGGCACGGATCGGCCTGGTGCTGTCCCGCTTCAACTCCTTCATTGTCGAGCGCCTGCTGGAAGGCGCTCAGGACACCCTGAGTCGCCATGGCGTGCC
This sequence comes from Ectothiorhodospira sp. 9100, assembly GCF_022227565.1. Classification (NCBI taxonomy): domain Bacteria; kingdom Pseudomonadati; phylum Pseudomonadota; class Gammaproteobacteria; order Chromatiales; family Ectothiorhodospiraceae; genus Ectothiorhodospira; species Ectothiorhodospira sp. 9100. Next base: position 26,324 of record NZ_JAJNAN010000033.1, on the reverse strand, counting down.
GGATGAGAACCTCACCGTGGTGCGTGTACCCGGCGCCTACGAACTGCCCCTGGCGGTGAAGGTGATGGCCCAGTCCGGCCACTACGATGCCGTGATCGCCCTGGGCTGCGTGATCCGCGGCTCCACGCCGCATTTCGACTATGTGGCCGGCGAGGCCGCCAAGGGCCTGGCCCAGATCCAGCTGGAGCATGGCCTGCCCATCAGCTTCGGCGTGCTCACCACCGACACCATTGAACAGGCCATCGAGCGGGCCGGGACCAAGGCAGGCAACAAGGGCGCCGATGCGGCCATGAGCGCCCTGGAGATGATCAGCCTGATCCGGTCCCTGCGCGCATGAATTCCGATGCCCTGCAACACCGGCGCCTCACCCACGCCCGCCGCCACGCTCGCCGCCTGGCGATGCAGGCGCTGTACCAATGGCAGCTCACCGATTACCACCCCAAGGACATCCTGGCCGAGTATGAGGAGGACCCGGAAACCGAGCGGGCAGACTGGGAGCATTTCCGTCACCTGCTTTTGGGGGTGACGGAGAATGTGGAGTCGGTGGACGAGTTGATCGCCCCTTTTCTGGACCGCCCGGTGGCCCAGGTGGATCCAGTGGAGCGCTCCATCCTGCGCCTGGCCACGTTCGAGTTGCATCATTGCCCGGATGTGCCCACCCGCGTGGCCATCAATGAGGCAGTGGCGCTGGCGAAGAAATATGGTGCAGACCAGGGCCACAAGTTCGTCAATGGAGTGATCGACAAGGTGGCCGGTGGGGCGCTGCGTCGGTGAGGCAGGATGATGCATGGTGCCCTCCGCTCCCACCCTCACCCCAACCCCTCTCCCGCCAGCGGGAGAGGGGCCAAAGCTCCCTTCTCCCCTCGGGGGAGAAGGGCTGGGGATGAGGGGCGATGGTGGGCAGGATGCGCAATCAATGGGGTTTTCGTTTGCTGGATCTAATACTGACGACAAGGAATGTCACTCAATGGACAAAAGCCGCCTTTACAGGCACGCCAAAGAACTCCGTCAACAAAGCACCGACGCAGAAAATCTTCTCTGGTACCACCTGAGGGGACGTCGAATGTGGGGCCTTAAATTCAGGCGCCAGAAGGTGATCGGCCCCTATATTGTGGACTTCGTCTGCATCGAGGCAGGATTGATCATTGAGGCTGACGGCGGACAGCATGCGGATCGTTGTTTGCGGGACTCCGAGCGTTCGGCGTTTCTCGAGCAACGGGGGTTTGAGGTGCTGCGCTTTTGGAATCATGAGATCCTGTTAGAGACGGAGTGTGTGCTCAGACAGATTTGGGAGGTTTTGGACCGGCGGGGATAAGGGGCGACGGGGGCCAGGATGATGCGTGGTGCACTCCGCTCCCACCCTCACCCCAACCCCTCTCCCGCCAGCGGGAGAGGGACTAACCTCCCTCCTCTTCCACTGGCGGGCGGGCTGATCAGAAAGGCGTTGACTGAATGCAGACGGATCATCAGGGCATGCTGGCTGGGCAGGTGGAGACCGGGGCGCGGGAGCCGGGGGCGGGGGCGCGGCGGTTGATTTATGGGGTGGCGCTGGCCTGGTCGCTGTTCCAGATCTGGATTGCCTCCCCCCTGCCCTACTGGTTCGATATTTTCATCGTCTCCGAGACCAAGGCCCGGTCCATCCATCTGGCCTTTGCCGTGCTGCTGGCCTTCCTGGCCTTTCCCGCCGTCAATCCCATGGCACGCACGCGGCCGCTGGCGGGGTATTTCTTCATTCTGGTGGGGTTGGGGCTCTGGGCGCTGGCCGGGTATCAGATCTGGCATGAGCTGCCGCGGGCGGGGGTGTTTGCCACCGTGGGTGCGGCGGTGCTGCTGGCGGCGTGGCCATTGCTGCGGCCGGCCACGCTGGATCGGGTGCCGGCCGTGGACTGGCTGCTGGCCCTGCTGGCAGCCCTGTGTGCCGGGTATCTGTTCCTGTTCCATGAGGCACTGGCCCAACGGCCAGGGGCACCGACAATGACCGACCTGATCATTGCCGGCATCGGCATGGCCCTGTTGCTGGAGGCCACGCGGCGGGTGCTGGGGCCGGCATTGATGGTGATCGCCGTGATCTTTCTGGTGTACACCTTTGCCGGGCCCTGGATGCCAGACCTGATCGCCCACCGGGGGGCCTCGTTTGCCCGGGCCATGTCGCAGCAGTGGCTCTCCAATGAGGGGGTGTTCGGGATCGCTCTGGGGGTATCCACCAGCTTTGTCTTCCTGTTCGTGCTGTTCGGCGCCCTGCTGGAAAAGGCCGGGGCCGGCGGATATTTCATCCGCGTGGCCTTCTCGCTCCTGGGACACCTGCGCGGCGGGCCCGCCAAGGCAGCGGTGGTGGCCTCGGGGATGACCGGCATGGTGTCCGGTTCGTCCATTGCCAATGTGGTGACCACCGGCACCTTCACCATTCCACTCATGAAACGGGTGGGATTTCCGGCCTACAAGGCCGGGGCGGTGGAGGTGAGCAGTTCCGTGAACGGTCAGTTGATGCCACCGGTGATGGGCGCCGCCGCCTTTCTCATGGTGGAATATGTGGGCATCTCCTATGTGGAGGTGATCCGGCACGCCTTCCTGCCAGCGGTGATCGCCTATATCGCCCTGTTCTACATCGTCCATCTCGAGGCCCTCAAGGCCGGCATGGAAGGCCTGCCCCGGCGAGTGGCCACCACGGTCAGCGGGCGCCTCATCGCCTGGGGGCTGACCCTCTCCGGGCTGTTCGTACTGGCCGGGGCCACCTATTACGGTCTGGGCTGGATCAAGACCGTCAGCGGCGAGGCCTCCCCCTACATCATCGGGGTGCTGGTGCTGGCCGCCTACCTGAGCCTGTTGTGGACAGCCTGCCGCGCCCCGGCCGTCCAGATGGTGGACGATGACCACCTGGAATTGCCCGATCCCCGATCCACCATCCAGGGCGGCCTGCACTTCCTGCTGCCGGTGGTGGTCCTGGTCTGGTGCCTGGTGGTGGAGCGCCTCTCGCCGGAACTCTCAGCCTTCTGGGCCGTGGCCTTCATGGTCTTCATCATGCTCACCCAGCGACCCCTGATCGTACTGTTCCAGGGGCAGCACGCCTTTGCCAACGATGTGCCGGCGGACGACCCCGCTGCACAGGACTACGCCAGCGCCCTGCTGCGGGGCGGCCATGAACTGGCCAACGGCCTGGTTCAGGGGGCCCGCAACATGGTGGGGATCGGCGTGGCCACGGCCGCCGCCGGCATCATCGTGGGGACCGTGGCCATGACCGGCATCGGCCTGGCCATGACCGACATGGTGGGGTTTCTCTCCGGCGGCAACCTGCTGCTGATGCTCATGCTCACCGGCCTGATCTGTCTGGTGCTGGGATTGGGCCTGCCCACCACCGCCAACTACATCATCGTGGCCACGCTCATGGCGCCGGTGATCGTGGAGCTGGGCTCGCAGCATGGCCTGCTGATCCCGCTGATTGCGGCGCATCTGTTCGTGTTCTATTTCGGCATCATGGCCGACGTGACGCCCCCGGTGGGCCTGGCCTCCTTTGCGGCGGCCGCCGTCTCCCGGGCCGACCCGATCCGTACCGGTGTGCAGGCCTTCATCTACAGCCTGCGCACGGTGACCCTGCCGTTTCTGTTCGTCTTCAACACTCAGCTACTGCTCATTGGCGTGAACAGCCTCTGGCAGTTGCTGCTCACGGTCTTCGGAGCACTGGTGGGCATTCTGGTCTTTGCCGCCGCCACCCAGGGCTGGCTGGTCACCCGCAACCGGATTCACGAGTCCATCCTGTTGCTGGGCATTGCCCTGGTACTGTTCGCTCCCAACCTGCTCATGGACCACATCGAGCCCCGATATGATCGCCTCCCCCCTGGGGAGATCCAGGAAGTGGCCGAGGCGGCGCCCCGGGGCGGGCAATTGCGCTTTGCCGTGAAGGGCATGGACATGGAGGGCCGGGAGGTGGAACGGGTGGTGATGCTGCCCATGGGGGATCCCGGGCCGGGCGACGAACGTCTGACCCAGGCCGGCCTGGGGTTGATGACCCTGGGGGATCAGGTGAGCATCAGCTTCGTTTCCTTCGGCAGTCCGGCCGATCGCATGGGACTGGAATCCGGGTGGAACGTGACCGAAGTGATGGTACCGGCGAACCGACCCGCGCCGGAGTGGTTCTACCTCCCCGCTCTGTTACTCCTGGGAGGGATCATGGCGCTGCAGCGCCGGCGCGCCCGGCGCTGATTCAGCGCGGATCCTCAGCCATCGGAAGGCTGACAGGCGCATGCTGTTCGCTGAGTCCCTCGGCGGGCACAGCCGCAGTAATGCGCCGTTTGGGATCCGGGCAGGAAACGGCAGGATGGTGCTGACGCACCCGTTGCCAGAGATTGAGCAGATAACGCACGTCGCTGTCGGCCTGGTGGGCAAAACCCGGAGTATCCCGTCGGGCCTGGGCCATCAGGCCCGGCAGCAGATCCGGTGCCCGGTACTCGGGGGGCGGCAGGCGGGGCTCCAGCAGTTTGAACACATCCCCGAGACGAAAGCGGGGCATGAAGCTTCCGGCCACGAACAGACGCCGCAGCCAGAACCGGTCCAGATGCACACCGTCCGTAAAGACCACCTTGCCCGCCAGGGCACGGTTCATGCGCCGGCACAACCAGGTGATATCGCAGCCACGCTCCTCGATCACGTCGCGGCTGATGCCGTGCATCTCCTCCGCCTCCTCGCACCAGTCGGTCCACTCGGGAGCGGGCCGGATCAGCCAGCACTCCAGGTGCCCCGCCCCATCGGACCAGGCCACTTGGACGGGATAACTGTCCTGGGTGAGGGACGAGGCCTCAAAGTCCAGAAAACAGGGCAGTGTGCTGTGCGTGAAGTTGAGCGACATGAAAATGCTTGGCAAAGCCCCCCGGCTCGGTCGATGATCATACCCCGCACCCCCGTTCACGGCCACCCCTGGTCAGAGCGGGGCAAAGCCATACAGAATCAGGGGCCTGACGGCATGGGAAGTGCGTTCAAGCGGCTGGAAAGGAACACCGGGGGGCGGGATTTCGTGGTGGGAGACCTGCACGGAATGTTCTCTACCCTGGAAGGGGCGATGGATCAACTGGGGTTCGATCGCGACCGGGACCGGATGATCTCGGTGGGGGATCTGATCGACCGAGGCCCCGAATCCCACCGGACACTGGAATTTCTTGAACAGCCCTGGTTCTTCGCCGTGCAAGGCAACCACGAACGCCTGCTTCTGGAGTCCGAGATCGACCGGGACCTGGCCAGCAGCTGGGTGACACTCAATGGCGGCGAATGGTGGATGGACGTGGACCCCATCACCCAGGACCGATTCCGTCGACGGCTACGCGCCCTCCCCTTCGCCCTGGAGGCAGACACGGAACCCGGCCAGGTGGGCGTTGTTCACGCCGATATCCCGCTGCAGCTGAGCTGGGTGGACTTTCTGGAGCAACTGGAACGAGATCAGCGAGTCCGTGAATATGCCACCTGGTCCCGCAAACGCATCGGCCGGGTGCTCAAGGACGAGGCCATCCCCCCCATCGAGGGTCTGGCACTGCTGGTGGTGGGGCACACCCCCATTGAAGAAGCCATGCGTCGAGAGAACATCTATTATCTGGATACCGGCGCCGCCTACGGGAAGCAGTTGCCCCACGCCAAGCTCAGCATCCTGCAAATCCACCCGCAATGGGTGTTGAACAGTTTTCCCACCGCACCCAAGCCCACCGCCCAGGGGAGCCCATGACCGATCAGGATCTGACGCAAACCCTCAGTGAGATCATTGCCGACGCAGCCCAACAGGGGCGCCCCCTGGAGATCCAGGGCGGCATGACCAAATCCTTCTACGGACGATCCGCCTCTGGAGATCCTCTGGATCTGACGCCGCATCGTGGCATCATCGATTACGAGCCCACCGAACTGGTCATCACCGCCCGTGCCGGCACGCCCCTGAGCGAGATCCAGCAACTCCTGCAGGCCAATGGCCAGATGCTGCCCTTCGAACCACCCGCCTTCGGCCCGGAGGCCACCCTGGGGGGTACGGTGGCCAGCGGGTTGTCCGGGCCGCGTCGGCCCTATGCCGGGGCTGTGCGGGATGCCGTGCTGGGCGTGCGCATGATCAACGGCCTGGGCGAGGTCCTGCATTTTGGCGGGCAGGTGATGAAGAATGTGGCCGGTTACGATGTCTCCCGGGTGATGGCGGGTAGCCTGGGCACCCTGGGCGTGCTGCTGGAGATCTCCGTCAAGGTGCTGCCCCGGCCCGCCCATAGCGTCACCGTGACCCAGCCGGCCAGCGCCGCCCGGGCCCTGGACTCCCTGCTCACTTGGGGCGGGCGTCCATTGCCCCTCTCCGCCGCCTGCCATGTGGACGACACCCTCCATGTTCGCCTCTGTGGCGCTCGCCAAGGGGTGGAAGAGGCCGCACGCGTGATCGGCGGTGACGTCATGGAGGGGGCGGAGGCCTTCTGGGAGGGAATCCGCGAGCACACCCACCCGTTCTTCCAGGGCTCTGGCGCGCCCCTGTGGCGCCTGAGCCTGCCCCCGGGGGTGCCGGCAGATCTGGTACCGGAGGACTGTCTGCTGGACTGGGGCGGCGCCCTGCGCTGGTTCCGCTCCGAGGGCCCGGCCGACGCCATCCGCCAGGCCACCCAGGGCCAGGGCGGCCACGCCACCGTATTCCGCGGTCATGGCGGTGGCGTCGAGCCTTTCCACCCCCTGGCGCCACCATTGCTGCAGCTACATCGACAACTCAAGGGGGCCTTTGATCCGCGCGGCATCCTCAACCCCGGCCGCCTGTACCCGGAGGTGTAACATGCAGACTCGACTGGTGGATTTCATCAAGGCAACGCCAACCGGCGAGGAAGTGGACGGTATCCTGCGCAACTGCGTGCACTGCGGCTTTTGCAATGCCACCTGTCCCACCTACCAGTTACTGGGAGATGAGCGGGACGGGCCCCGGGGACGCATCTATCTGGTCAAGCAGGTGCTGGAAGGACAGGCACCCAGTCGTCGCACGCAAACCCATCTGGATCGTTGTCTGACCTGTCTGAACTGCATGACCACCTGCCCCTCCGGGGTGGATTATCGGCATCTGGTGGAGGTGGGCCGTGCCGAGGTGGAGCGGCAGGTCAATCGACCCTGGCATGAACGTCTGCAACGGGCCACGCTGCGGTATGTGCTACCCCGGCGTCGCCTGTTCAATGGATTACTGCGCACCGGTCAGGGCCTCAGGCCCATGCTGCCGCCCCCCTTTCGTCATTGGGTGCCGCCCCGAACCGTTCAGGGCCCCTGGCCCGAGGCTCGGCACAACAGACGCATGATCACCCTGGAGGGCTGCGTGCAGCCCGGCCTGCAGCCGGATATTGACGCGGCCCTGGCCCGGGTGCTGGATCGCCTGGGGGTGAGCGTTGTCCGGGGTGGGGGCGGTTGTTGCGGCGCCGTGGAGATGCACCTGAATGCCGAGCAGGCCGCCCGAGAGCGGGCGCGGCACAATATCGATGCCTGGTGGCCCCAGGTCGAAGCCGGCCTGGAGGCCATCCTGATCACGGCCAGCGGCTGTGGCCTGCAGGTGAGGGATTACGGTCATCTGCTGGCAGACGATCCGGCGTATCGTGATAAGGCACAGCGGGTGGCGGAACTGGCGCGCGATCCTTGTGAGGTGATCACACCGGAAGATGTGCAGCGGCTGGGCCTGGATGCCGGGAGGCAGCGCGTGGCCTTTCATCCGCCCTGCAGCTTGCAGCATGGGATGAAGCTGACGGGGCGTGTGGAGGCGCTGTTGCGGGCTGCCCGGTTCGATCTGGTGCCGGTGCGGGATGCCCACCTGTGCTGCGGGTCAGCCGGGACCTATTCCATTCTTCAGCGGGATTTATCGCAGCAACTGAGGGAGCGCAAGCTCACCCACCTGGAGCGTGAGACGCCAGAGGTGATTGCCACGGCGAATATCGGGTGTCACATGCATTTGCAGTCGGGGACGACCACGCCGGTGCGGCACTGGATTCAGTTGGTGGACGGGGCTGTGCCCGCCGCCTCCCCCTCATCCCCGACCCTTCTCCCCGAAGGGGAGAAGGGAGATTGAAGCTCTCAGTTCACCCCCTTATACTTCCGTAAATTTTTCATTAACTTAAAGTAATTCACCCATTCGGCAGACCCTCACCATGATGACTTACCCTTCTTTCCATCCCCCCATCCGCACCCTGATGGGACCCGGTCCTTCCGACATCAACCCCCGGGTCCTGGCCGCCATGAGCCGGCCGATCATCGGCCATCTGGACCCCGCCTTCGTGGGCATGATGGATCAGATGAAGGTGCTGCTGCAGTACGCCTTCCAGACGGAAAACGAACTCACCCTGCCCGTCTCGGCCCCGGGTTCGGCGGGCATGGAAACCTGCTTTGCCAACCTGGTGGAGCCGGGTGATGAGGTGGTGGTGTGCATCAATGGCGTATTCGGCATGCGCATGAAGGAAAACGTGATCCGCTGCGGCGGCACCCCCATCGTCGTGGAAGAGGAATGGGGTCAACCGGTGGATCCGCAGAAGCTGGAAAACACCCTGGCCTCCCACCCGGATGCCCGCCTGGTGGCCTTTGTCCACGCCGAGACCTCCACCGGCGTGTGCTCCGATGTCAAGACACTCTCCCAGGTGGCCCACGCCCGCAACTGCCTGGTGATCGTGGATACCGTGACCGGGCTGGGCGGCAGCGAGGTGCGGGTGGACGACTGGGGTGTGGACGCCATTTACTCCGGCACCCAGAAATGCCTCTCCTGCACCCCTGGCCTGTCGCCCGTGAGTTTCAGCCCCCGAGCTGTGGAACGCATCCGCAACCGCAAGCACCCTGTGCAAAGCTGGTTCCTGGATCTGAATCTCGTCATGGGTTACTGGGGCTCGGGTAGCGGCAAGCGGGCCTATCATCACACCGCCCCCATCAACGCCCTGTATGCCCTGCATGAGTCCCTGGTGCTGTTACGCGAGGAAGGCCTGGAGGAGGCTTGGGCGCGTCATCGCCATCATCACGAGGCGCTGAAGGCGGGTCTGGAGGCCATGGGCCTGAGCCTGCTGGTGGACGAACCCCACCGCCTGCCCCAACTCAACGCCGTGAGGGTGCCCGACGGCGTGGACGAGGCCGCGGTGCGCACCCAGCTGCTGGAGCGCTATGGCCTGGAGATCGGGGCGGGTCTGGGGCCGCTGGCCGGGAAGATCTGGCGCATTGGCCTGATGGGCTTTGGTTGCAACCAGAAGAACGTGCTGCTGTGCCTGCACGCCCTGGAGGCGGTACTCACGGAGATGAACGCGCCCATCGAGCGGGGCCATGCCATGCGCGCGGCGCAGCGGGTGTATGGGGAGTCGGGTCACCTGGCTGAAGGTCAATAAATGAAATGAAAGATGAGAACGGATGGCACCATGCCCGCCGCTCCCCTCATCCCCAGCCCTTCTCCCCAAAGGGGAGAAGGGTTCAAGCAGTTCCTCTTCCGCTGGCGATCAGTCACACGCCCCGAGACGCTGCCCCTTCACCTTGGTGTGCATGGGGATCTGCCCCATGGAGGTCTCCAGATACGAGGTAATCCGGCCAGTGAGCCTATCGCTCATGAACTCGAAGGTGGCCCGCATCTCCACCACCTGCCCATCCTCCTCACAGGTCATGCTGTAGGCCAGATTGGCGTTGGTCGATTCCATGTCCGTGATCTCGCAGCCCTGATCAGCGATCAGGAAGCGGGCACCCTCGGCAATGTCCTTTTCCGTTATACAGCCCTGTTCCGTGTGAGCATCCTCCTCCGGGGCCTCATGCCCCATGGTGCTGCTGATGGAGGTAAACTCCCATTCCCCTGGCTGCAGGTTGGGCGCGTCACCCAGGGCACTCAAGGGCATCATCAAGGTGACAGCGGCCACCACCATCGGTCGGAAGATTTGCATGGTCCCATCCTGATCGTGAGTTCGGCAGGCATGGTAAATGATATAAAGGTGGAAGACACGTTCCGTCGGGGCCGACGTTGTCCATACAGGGGTGATCCGCCCCGCCCACGTTTCGGGAGTCATCCGTGATGACTCCGTCAGGAGAATGCCGGTGACCCACGGCCCACCACGTCGGGCCCCCTCCCATCGGGGCGTCGAATTCAAGGCCTGGATGCTTTACCTGGGGTTGTGCCTGGCGCTGGCCCTGGCAATCACCTGGGAACTGGTCACATCCAGGGAACAGGACATGGAGGCCGCCAGACAACGCACGCATGCCACCAGCGTGCTGGTGAGCGAATGGCTGTATTCCGCCTTCGAGACCAGCGGGGCCGTGCTCAGCAGCATGGCCGGCGAGATCCATCCCGAAGAACTGCCGCGTACCGAAGAAGATCTGGCCGCCCATGGCCGGATCCACCAGTGGCTTGACCGGAATCTGCAGCTTCTGCCCCACGCCCGGGCCATCGCCCTCTTTGACCGCGAGGGCGGCATGACCCATACCTCCGGCAGCCCCCATCAGGTGGGGTACGATATCAGCGATCAAGACCACTTTCAGGCCCTGCGCGACACCCCCGACCTGGAGCGCCAGGTCTCCCGGACCTTCTGGTCAACCGAGGCCGGCGGGTTTCTCGTTGCCCACGCCCAGGCCCTTCGGGACGCTGAAGGCCGGTTTGCCGGGGTGCTGGGAGTGCGCCTGGATCTGAACTTCTTCGACCACTGGCTGGAACGTACCGAACCCACCCCCGGCAGCAGCCTGACCATCCTGGATGGTGAGGGGCAGTTGCTGGCGCGGCGTCCCCGGGACACCGTTCCGGGTTTCGAGGCCCGACTGGGCCAGCCAGTGGAGGTGAGCCAACTGGCCCCGCTGCTGCTCGGCGAGGAGGATACGCTGCATTTCACCATTGTCTCACCGGTGGACGGGATGCAGCGCATTTTCACGGCCCAGCGGGTGCGCGATCTACCTTTCCTGGTGGTGTCCGGTGAGGCATACGAGATTCTGCTGGCCGCATGGTGGCAGAAACTGTGGACACTCACCCTCACCTGGCTGGTCATCGCCGGCCTGGGGTTACTGGTATTGCGGGGCTATCTGCGCACGCTGCGCTACGATCGGGAACTCCTGCGCAGCCATCGCTCCCTGGAAGAAGCCAACCAGACGCTGAGCCAGGAGATCCACGAGCGCCAGGAAGCAGAGCGGGCCATCAAGTCCAGCGAGGAACGCTTCCGCGCCCTGTTCGACAATTCCCTCAGCGGCGTGGCCGTGCATGACATCATCCTGAATGATCAGGGTGAGCCCTGTGACTACGTCTTCACCATGGCCAACCCGGCCTTTGAAAGTCACACCGGGATGAAGGTGGCCGACGTAGTGGGTCGACGCGCCACCGACATCTACCCGGTACCGGAATTACCCGGGCTGATCCGCCGCTTCGGGGAGGTGGCGCTCACGGGAAGGGCCATTGCATTTGAACAGCACCTGGAATCCATGGGTGAGTATTACAGTGTCGGTGCATTTCAGATTGGCCCGGGCAGTTTCGCTGCGGTGATCGACAACATCACGGCCCGCAGGCAGGCGGAAGACGAGATCAAGACACTGGCCTTTTACGACTCGCGCTGACTCAACTGCCCAACCGGCGCCTGCTCATTGAACGCCTGGAAGCCACCGTCGAAGTCTGCCGTCGCGATCACCACCATGGGGCCCTGCTGTTCATCGACCTGGACAACTTCAAGATCCTCAACGACACCCTGGGCCATGATCAGGGCGACCGCTTGCTCATGCAGGCGGCCAGGCGCATCAGCGGCTGTGTGCACGAGGCGGATACCGTGGCCCGTTTGGGCGGCGACGAATTCGTGGTCATGCTGCGCAAGCTCAGCCAAGGGGTTCAGGAAGCCACGCAGCAGGTAGAGATCGTCGCCGACAAGATCCTGGCCGCCCTGAACCACCCCTATTACCTCGGTGGTCGGGAGCATCACAGCACTGCCAGCGTCGGCATCACCCTGTTCCACCGCGACCTGGTGAGTGTGGACGAACTCATGAAGCGGGCCGATCTGGCCATGTATCAGGCCAAGGCGGCAGGCCGCAACACACATCGCCTGTTCGATCCGGGGATGCAGGCCTCGGTGACAGCCCGGGCCGCCCTGGAGAATGATCTGCGTCGGGCGCTTGCGGAGGATCAGTTCCTGCTCCATTACCAGGCCCTGGTAGACGACAATGGTCAGTTAACGGGGGCCGAGGCCCTGCTGCGCTGGCAGCACCCGGAGCGGGGGCTGGTGCCTCCCGGCGAATTCATCACCCTGGCCGAGGACACGGGCCTGATCCTGCCTCTGGGTCAGTGGGTGATGGAGACCGCTTGCGGCCAACTGGCGCGATGGGCCCAGGACCCCACCCTGAAGCACCTGAAGATCGCCGCCAATGTGAGTGCCCGCCAGTTCCGGCACTCGGACTTCGTTGCTGGCGTGCTGAGTGCCCTGGCCAGCAGCGGCGCCGATCCTCATCGGCTCAAGCTGGAGATTACCGAGAGCCTGCTGTTGGAAGACGTGGAGGAAGTCATCGAGAAGATGCGGCAATTGAGGGCCCGGGGTGTCTCATTCGCCCTGGATGACTTTGGCACGGGATACTCCTCCCTGAGCTATCTCAAGCGTCTGCCCCTGGACGATGTGAAGATCGACCAGTCGTTTGTCCGCGATGTACTCATTGACCCCAACGATGCCGCCATTGCCCGCACCATTGTGGCCCTGGCGGACACGCTGGGTCTGAGGGTGATTGCCGAGGGAGTGGAAACCCGGGAACACTGGGAATGGCTGAGCCGGCACGGTTGCCACACCCACCAGGGCTATTACTTCGGGCGCCCAGGGCCCGTGGCTTCAATCCAGGAGGCGCTTGCGAACTGGACATTCCCCTCCCACCGGGCGGGCCCGTCCGGTGCCCGTTAATCACGGGCCAGATATCGGTAATCACCCTGGAAGTAGATGAGGGGCTCGCCCTCGCGAGGCTGGGTCAGTCGCAACACCCGACCCACGAAGATACGATGATCCCCACCCTCATGGATGGCCTCCGTCCGGCATTCAAACTGCGCCAGCATCCCCGGCAGCAGCGGCGCGCCGGTCTGCCCGGCCTCGTAGTCCAAACCGTCCCAGCGCCCGGCCTCCTTGCCGGCAAACCGGTTGGAGAGCCCCTTGTGATCCTCGGCGAGCACGTTCACGGCAAAGGCCTCGGCCCGTTCGAAGGCCCCCAGGCACCCGGCATCACGGCGCAGGCTGAACAACACCAGCGGTGGATCCAGCGACAGGGAACTGAAGGAGTTGGCTGTAAAGCCATTGGGCAGGTCGTCCTGCGGATCCTGACAGGTGATCACCGTAATGCCAGTGGCAAAACGTCCCAGGGCGTCCCGAAACCGACGTGGATCAATCACCGGCGAGGAATGTGTCATATCAGACTGCGTCTTGTTCATACTCAATGCATCGGCCTGTTGCCCGGGGGTGGGCGAGGATTTCGGATATGAAGTATCATGCAGGGTGCCAAGACGTGAACCCGATCACACAACAGCTGCCTTGACGCCATTTCCGCAGGGCATAACGGTAGCACACTCACCCCCGGTGAACCCGTAACCGGCGCCTATGTCACGCAATGAGTCCCCCAAGAAGATTGACGAGGCAATTCGCGCCCGGGCCGAGGAGGCTCTGCGCGCCGGCGACTTTGATCTCTCCCAGGATCTTTTTGACAAGGGTCATATCGATCTGGCTGAGGTCACCGAACACTTGCGCATCTACCAGGCCGAGCTGGAGGTGCAGAATGCCGAGTTGCGCGAGGCGCAACTGGTGGCTGAGCATTCCATGGGGCGCTATTCCGCCTTCTTTTCGGGCATCCCCGTGTCGGCCCTGGTGGTGGACCGAACCGGGCTGATTCTGGAATCCAACCAGCAGGCGGCGCACCTGTTCGGGCTGCATCACACCCATTTGCGGCACCACTTCCTGCGCCGTCTGGTACACCACGACAACGAAAGGGATCTGAACCAGGCGCTCATCCAGGCCGGGGAACAGGGCAAGGCATTCTGCGAGAACCTCACCTTCGTACGCACCGAAGGCGATACCTTTCACGGGGAATTGCACGTGGCCCGCCTCCCGAGTCGCGAGGGGGAGGGACATGAGTTTGTCTGCGCCGTGGTCGATCTCACCGAGCGGCTGCGCCATGAGGCCGAGCTGCAACACACCCATCAGCAATTGCGCGACAGCGAGGCCCGTTACCGCATTCTGGCCGATTACTCTCCGGTATGGGATTACTGGTTTGGCCCCGAGGGGCAATATCGCTACATCTCGCCTGCTTGCCTGACCATCAGCGGCCATCCGCCCGGGGCCTTCATGGATGATCCGGACCTGTTTGCCCGGCTGATTGAACCGGAGGACCGGCCACGCTGGGAGCAGCATGAAGCAGCCGTCCGGGAACAGGATGACCCGATGCCCCATCACAGCATGGAGTTTTGCCTGCGCCACGCGGACGGCGAAATCCGCTGGATCGAGCACGAATGCCAGCCCGTCATTGCCAAGGACGGCAGCTACCAGGGGCGCCGGGGCGTCAATCGAGACATCACCGACCGCAAGCGGGCGGAACTGGAGGTGGCCCAGGTCAGCCTCCTGTATGCCACCCTGAGCGCGGTCAACCAGGCCATCGTCCGCATCGAGGACGAACAATTGCTGTTGGACAACCTGGCGCGCATCGCCGTGGAATATGGCGGCTTCACTGCCTGTGCCATCAGCCTGCGCCAGGGTGAGACACAGCCCAAGACCCGGGCCTGCAAGGGCCTCACACCCGAGCAGATACGCACCATGCCCCTCCACGAGGCCTGGGAACTGGTCAACCAGCAGCCTTATGTCTATGCCAACCGGGAAGATCCGGAGGCACCGCCCCACTGGCAGCAGTGGGCCCGGGCCAACTGGATCCAGACGTTCGGCCATTACCCGCTGATTCGTAACCATCGCCTGGTGGGCGTGGCCAGCTTTTTTTCCGATACCCAGTCAGGCTTCACCCCACAGATTGACCGGCTGGTGCAGGACATCACCGAAGACTTTTCCTACGCCCTGCAACATCTGGAACTGGAAAAGAAACGTCGCGCCACCGAGGCGGCACTGAGCGAAAGCGAGGCCCGCTACCGCAGCCTGTTCGAGAACACGCATTCCATCATGCTATTGGTGGATCCGGAGGATGGGTGCATCGTGGATGCCAATCCCGGGGCCTGCCAGTTCTATGGCTGGACCCGCGAGCAGATGCGCGCTCGCCGCATCGGCGACATCAATATCCTGTCCAATGAAGAAACCCACGCGGAAATCGCCCGGGTCCGGCGCGGTGGACATAAGCACTTCCGCTTCGTGCATCGCCTGGCCCATGGCGAACTGCGTCAGGTGGAGGTGTACAGCGGCAGGATCCAGGTGGAAGGACGGGAACTGGTGCATTCAGTGGTCCATGACATCACCGAGCGCAACCGGGCCGAGGAGCGTCTGCGTTTGGCTGACCGGGTCTTCCAGGCGGCCGACGAAGGCATCATGGTAACCGACATGGACGGTCGTATCGTCGCCGTCAACCCGGCCTTTACCCGCATTTCTGGCTATACGGAAAAGGAGGCCCTGGGACAGACACCCGCCCTGCTGCATTCGGGGCGCCAGGATATCGGCTTCTACCAGCGTTTGTGGCACAACCTGCTGGAACTGGGTCATTGGCGTGGAGAGATCTGGAATCGGCGCAAGAACGGCGAGATCTACCCGGAATGGCTCACCATCAGCGCCGTGCGCAACGACGACGGTGAGGTGATCCATTACGTGGGGGTGTTCAGCGACATCGGCCAGATCAAGGAAGCTCAGCAGCAACTGGAGTTCATGGCCCATTATGACCCCCTCACCGGCCTTGCCAACCGCGCCCTGCTGCGGGACCGTCTCAAGCATGCCCTGCGCCGTGCCCAGCGCAACAACGTCACCCTGACGCTGTTGTTCGTGGACCTGGACCGCTTCAAGACCATCAACGACACCCTGGGCCACAACCTGGGCGACTTGCTCCTGCAGACCGTGGCCCAGCGCATGAAGGACAACGTGCGTGCCTCGGACACCCTGAGCCGTCTGGGGGGGGACGAGTTCGTACTGCTCCTGGAGGAAGAGGCCAACGCCCGGGAAATCTCCAGCCTGTGCCGGAAGCTGCTGAGTGTGCTGGAAACCCCGATGCTGCTGGAAGGGCACGAACTGGTGGTCACCGCCAGTATCGGCGTGGCCACCTACCCCGACGATGGGTTGGACGCCGACTCACTGCTCAAGAATGCCGACCTGGCCATGTATGAGGCCAAGACCCAGGGCCGCAATGCCTACGAATTTTTTGCACCCAGCCTCTCCGAAGGGGTCATGGATCGACTGAAGATGGAATCCGCCCTGCGCGGGGCCGCCGCCCGCAATGAACTGCGGGTGCACTATCAGCCCCAGGTGCGTCTGCGGGACGGTTCCCTGCTGGGCGTGGAAGCCCTGGTCCGCTGGGAGCATCCCACCCTGGGGCTGGTGTCTCCCGGACATTTCATCCCCCTGGCCGAGGAGATGGGCGTCATTGGTGAAATCAGCGCCTGGGTGCTACGTGAAGCCTGCCGGCAGATGCGAGCCTGGCAGGACGAAGGTCGGGAAGTCGGTTGCATGGCGGTGAACCTCTCCGTGCAACAACTGGAGCGGGACATGCTGGTGGGCATGGTCCGCGACTGCCTGGAGGAATTTGACCTGCCGGCGGGGCGCCTGGAACTGGAGGTCACTGAATCGCTGATCATGCGGGCCCCAGAAAAGGCCCAGCTGGTGTTGCAGAAACTCAAGGTGATGGGGGTGAAGATCTCAGTGGATGATTTCGGCACCGGTTATTCGTCGCTGTCCTATCTTAAACGTCTGCCCTTGGACCGTCTCAAGATCGATCGCTCCTTCATCCAGGATATCGGCCTGGACGCCAATGGCGAGGCCATCATCCGCGCCATTATCGGCCTGGGGCGCAGCCTGGGCCTGGAGACCCTGGCCGAGGGGGTGGAACAGCAGGATCAGGTGCGATTCCTGCTCAAGGAAGGATGCGACCTGGCCCAGGGTTTTCTCTTCAGCCGACCGGTCCCTCCCGATCAGCTCGTCTTCCACTGGGACTGCCCGCCGATCACTTCGGACGCTCCATCCAGTCGGTGATTTCCAGGCGGCTGACGATGGCCCCACCCTCCGGGTGGTGTACCTTGCCCACCTGCATCAGGAACCAGCAGGCCGGATCTGATTCCGGATAACGGTACTCGAAGCCAAATCCCTCACTGTCCCCCTTGAGTACCCGGCGCAGCCCCCGTTCCGCCTGGGCGGCATATTCCTCCTGCCCATCCGACTGGGTGCTGCGGGCATAGCAGGATTCGAGGAAATTGTCCCCGGGGCCCGCCGCCACCATCGGATCCTTTGCCTGCACCTTGGCGGCCTCCCGCCAGGCCTTGTTGACGAGCTGGATCAGTCCGCTGCTGTCCAGGACAGCCACCTGATGGGTCTGGGAATCCAGCACCGCCTGCAGACGCACCACATCGCGCACCGAGGTGATGTCCACCAGCGTGATCACCGCCCCCCGCGAGGCCGCCCCCTGCAGGGTGTAGGGCAGGATGCGCACCAGGTAGTAATTACCGGATTCCGAACACACCTCATGCTCGTTCATGCGTCCTTCACGGAGACTCTCGCGCAGATCATCCATGAGGCCGGGATACATCAGGTTGTGGGTGAAGTCATCGATGCGCCGGCCCACGTCGCCATCACGAATCTTGAAGATCTGCTGCGCCTCGGGGGTGAAGCGGGTGATGTGCATGGATTCATCCAGGAACAGGGTGGCAATGGACGCCGCCATGGCCATGCTGTCCAGATCCGCATTGAGACGATTGAGGATCTGTATCTTCTCCTGGTTCTCCGCATTGACGGTGTACAGCTCCTCGTTCACCGATTGCAACTCCTCATTGGAGCTTTGCAACTCCTCGTTGGCTGCCATCATCTCCTCGTTGGTGGCTTGCAATTCCTCGTTAGAGGCCTCCAGTTCCTCAATGGTGGCCTGCAGACTCTCCCGTGTGGCGCCCAGCTCCTGCTCCAGGGAGTTGATGCGATCCATGGCCTCCACGTTCATGTCCAGGGACTGGGTTTCGTTGTCGCCACCCTCGCGAACCACGGCCTCCTGGGACTCGAAGGACAGCAGCAGGAAGGTACTGTTGCGCTCATCGCCATCCAGGCGACGTACATTCAGTCGCAGCCGCTCGCTGCTGCCATCAGGCATCTTGAAAGTGCTGGTCTCGGAACGGAGCACCTCGCCGCTCTTGGAGGCGCGACGCAACAGGGCCTGCGCCACGGGCACAATACCCGAAGGCAACAGCTTGGAGATCTCCAGCGTGATGCTGCCGGAGGGAAAGTGAAGAAACCGCTGTGCCTCTCCAAAGACATGAATGAGTTCCAGTGACTCCGACAGCAGGATGCTGGGCGGCGCGTGCTCCTGCAACAACACCTGCTGGGCGGACTCAATGGCCGAGGCATCCCGGGATCGGAATGCCTTGCCAGTGCGCCCCGACGGGGTATGCAGGCGTTTTTTCACCGGCGGAACGCTGGCGTTGTGGGATTCCATGGGCAACGGGGCGCTGCGCAGCATCTGAAACAGCTTGTACTTGCTGCTCACTGGCGTGAAATCGGGACTGAGTTCGCCCAGGGATTCACTGCTGCCCAGGAACATGTAGCCGCCCGGGGCCAGGGCATATTGCAGCCGTCTCAGGGCTCGCTCCTGGGTGGCGGGCAGGAAATAGATCAGCACGTTGCGGCAGGACACCATGTCCATGCGGGTGAAGGGGGGATCCTCCACCAGATTGTGGCGGGCAAAGACCAGGGTCTGACGCAGTTCCGGCTTGACCACGAAATGACTGCCCCGCTTGATGAAGAAACGCTCCAGCCGTTCCGGGGAGACCTCCGCCATGATGGCCTCGGAGAACGTGCCTGCACTGGCGGCATCCACATTCTTCTGTTCCACATCGGTGGCAAAGATCTTCAGGTCAGGCCAGCGGTGGGCGCGCTCGAAGGCCTCGGCAAACAGGATGGCGATGGAGTAGGCCTCCTCCCCGGTGGACATGCCCGCCACCCACACCCGGATGGCGTGGTTGTTGGAAGACTGGCGCACGATATTCTCCACCGCTTTGCTGGCCAGGGTATCGAAGGCCTCCAGGTCGCGGAAGAAATTGGTCACCGGGATGAGGATCTCCCGGCGCAGCACCGACACCTCGCCGGAGTCCCCCTCGAGCAATTCCAGATAATGCTCGAAATCCGGCACATGCCGCACCTGCATGCGCCGCTCGATCCGGCGGAGCACCGTCGCCGGTTTGTAATCCCGGAAATTCACGCCGCCATGGTTGTGCAGCAGGTGGAAGATGCCTTCCAGGGCCGAGCCGGTATCCAGATCTGAGGTAGTCTTGGGGGGCGGTGTGACCTGGGTATCGGGCTTTTGCAGAATGTGATCACGAATCCGCTCGCCCAGTGTATCCGGGGGTAGCACCTCGTCCACCAGACCGGTAGCGATGATGCTGCGCGGCATGCCATCGAACTTGGCACTCTCCGGATCCTGAGCCAGCAGTAGACCGCCGGCATCATTGATGGCCACCGAACCCCGGGTACCGTCGGATCCGGTCCCCGAGAGGATCACACCAATGGCGCGGTGACCAAATTCCTTGGCCAGGGAAGAGAAGAACAGATCAATGGGCAGGGAGAGGGCACGCGGGTTTTTGGGGCTGAGGCGCAATTGTCCGTCGGAGATGGTCATCAGGTTACCGGGCGGTATCAGGTAGATGCTCTCCGCCTCCAGTTCCATGGCATCACGCACCGTGATCACCGGCATGCGGGTGTGGCGGGCCAACAGGTTGGCCATCAGACTCTTATGGTCCGGGGAAAGGTGCTGGACCACCACAAAGGCCGCACCTGTGCCTTCTGGCATGGACTCGAACAACCTTTCCAGGGCCTCCAGACCACCCGCCGAAGCGCCAACACCCACCACGTGACCTGCAAATTCGTGGAGCCCGTCAACCTCAGCCCCATGGTCGGTCGCTTCCTCGGAGGCATCCTGTGGTGCATCTTGAGAGGCGTCCTGGAGTTCGCTGCCGTCTTGTGGTGTCTGATCGGATGACATGGTGGGCTTACCGTATGGGCCGGGATGAATGTTCGGCCTCACTATAAGGCCATGACCGACTCACTACCAGAAGCCGGTCCCTTGATCGTTTGCCTTGGTTATTCCCCGTTGCGCTCCGACTCTTCCGGGATCAGGCTCGGACGGCGCAGGACGCCGGGGATCGCCTTGGCGGCCACCGGATGGCTGAAGCGATAACCCTGAGCCCGGTGGCAGCCCAGCGCCAGAAGTGCCTCCTGCTGCTCAGGGGTTTCCACCCCTTCGGCCAGCACTTCCATGTTCAGATGCCCCCCCAGGGTGGTGATGGCGCTGGCAATGGCCGCATCGTGGGGATCCAGGGAGATGCCGCGGATAAAGCTCTGATCGATCTTCAGGGCATCAAAGGGCAGGGACTTGAGATAAGACAGGGAGGAATACCCGGTGCCGAAATCGTCCACCGCCAGGATGACACCCAGGGACTTGAGCTGACGCAAGAGCGCCTCCGAGCCCTGGCGGCGGTCCATGACGAAGCTCTCGGTGATCTCCAGTTCCAGCAGGGCCGGATTCAACCCCGTCTCCCGCAACACGGCGGCCACGGTCTCCACCAGATCGCTGCGCTGCACCTGCACGCCCGAGACATTCACCGCCACCGTGCCAAAATGAAGCCCGGCCTCTTGCCAGGCCCTCGCCTGTACACAGGCCTGGCGCAATACCCAGCGCCCCAGGGGAAGGATCAGGCCGGTGTCCTCCGCCATCGGGATGAACCGTCCCGGCGAGATCATGCCCCGGGTGGGATGCTCCCAACGAACCAGGGCCTCCAGACCCACCACCACACCGCTGATCAGATCCACCTGGGGCTGGTAATGCAGCACCAGTTCGTTGCGTTCCAGGGCCTGACGCAGGTCCGCCGCCAGGAGCACGCGGTCCCGGGCATAATCGGTGAGATCCTGAGTGTAGTGGGCGTAGGTGTTGCCACCCGCCTGCTTGGCATGATGCATGGCCGCATCGCTATGCTGCAGCAGTTGATCCTGCTCGCGCCCGTCCTGGGGAAAGCGGGCAATGCCGATGCTAACGGTGATGAAGACGTCGTTATTGCGTATCTTGATGGGGGTCTGCACCGCCTGAATGATGGCCTCGGCCAATTGTTCCACCCGGGTTTCCTCATCGGCGCCCTGCTCCACCAGGATGGCGAATTCGTCCCCGCCCATCCGCGCCAGGGTCTCACCCCGCTGCAGGATCGTGGTCAACCGCTCGGCCAGGCTGGAGAGCAGTTGATCCCCCATGCGGATGCCCAGGCTGTCGTTGATATGCTTGAAGCCATCCAGGTCCAGCAGCAGCACCGATACCTGTGCCGCATGGGATCGGGCCCTCAACAGAGCCTGTTCCAGGCGGGTACGGAACAACAGGCGATTGGGCAGATTGGTCAGGGGATCCCGGTGGGCCAGGCGTTCGATCTGTTCCTGAGAACTCTTGAGGTCGGAGATATCGGAGAAGACGCTGACGAAGTGGGTCAGCCGGCCCTCGGCGTCGCGCACGGCATTGATGGTGGTCCATTGTGGGTAGAGTTCGCCGTTCTTGCGACGATTCCACAACTCGCCACGCCAGCCGCCCGTGAGGCTGATCATATCCCACAGGCGACGATAAAATAGCCGAGTGTGGCGTCCGGAAGCGAGCAGGCGAGGATTATGCCTCACGACCTCCTCCCGACCATAACCGGTGATTCGGGTAAAGGCCGCGTTCACCGTCAGGATGCGGGCCCGTTGATCGGTGATGATCATGCCCTCGCCGCTGGATTCGAACACCGTGGCCCATTGGCGCAATTTTGCCTCATCGCGCTTGCGCGAGCTGATATCCTGAAGGGCCCCCTGGACCTGAGTGATGCGCCCATGCTCATCGCGCACGGCCCGGCCGATGGTGCGTACCCACACGGAGGTACCCTGGCGCGTGAGGATCTGCATCTCCTCGTCGAAGGGCATTCCGTCCTCGGCGCATGCCCGGAACACCTCGCGCATCCTGTCCCGGTGGCCGGGTGCATAGAACTTGATGCCCTCTTCCAGCTTGACGGTGGTACCGGCGGGCATGTCATGGATGCGGCAGACCTCCTGGGACCAGTGCACCACCCCCTTGTGCAGATCCACCTGCCAGCCGCCCACATGGGCCAGACTGGTGGCCATGTTCATGAGACGCTCACTGTCCTCAAGGCGATGGGCCCAGGATCGCAGCAACCCATAGAGCAGCGTGGAGGTAACCAGCACGAACAACAGGCCCTTGACGATCTCCAGACGCACCTGGGCCGTACCATTCTCCAAGGCCCATTCCAGTAGCCAGCCCGACGCGATGATCCACACGCCGGCGATCAGTGCGTAGATCAACACCACGTGGCCGGCGCTTGGATGGAGGCGTTTTCGCATGATGTGAACCTCCAATGTCTCCAGAATCGGGAAATATCGTCGCTTGGCGTATTCGGGTTATCATGATCGCACCTGTCACCCGGGATATCCACCGGGGCCGTGCGGGTTGGCGGAGCCTGCCAATCGCGGCCGATGATGTCCCACGGAGCCCCCATGTCAGACACCCAACCCAGCGAGCAAAGGTACCAGATCACGCGCCGGGTCACGCTGGTGGGTGCCGCCACCAATGCCAGCCTGGCCATGGCGCAATTGGTGGGTGGTTTTCTTGCTCAGTCCCAAGCGCTCATCGCCGACGGGGTACACACCCTGTCAGACCTGCTCAGTGACTTCATGGTGCTGTTCGCTGCGGGCAAGGCGAATGCCCCGGCGGATGACAACCACCCCTACGGCCATGCCCGTA
This sequence comes from Ectothiorhodospira sp. 9100, assembly GCF_022227565.1. Taxonomy (NCBI): domain Bacteria; kingdom Pseudomonadati; phylum Pseudomonadota; class Gammaproteobacteria; order Chromatiales; family Ectothiorhodospiraceae; genus Ectothiorhodospira; species Ectothiorhodospira sp. 9100. Next base: position 3,473 of record NZ_JAJNAN010000033.1, on the reverse strand, counting down.
TCGAGACCCTGGCCACCGTGATCGTCGGACTCGCCCTGATCGGCGTGGCCCTGGGCATTGCCCTGGATGCCTTCCGGCGCCTGCAGTCACCGGAAGAACTGCTCAGCCCGGCCCCCGCGGCCCTGGTTCTGGCAGCCCTGGCCATTGTCTCCAAGGAGGGGCTTTACCACTACACCGTGCGGGCAGCCCGACGCATCGACTCCAGCCTGCTCCACGCCAACGCCTGGCACCATCGTTCCGACGTGGTTTCATCGCTGGTGGTGCTGGTGGGCATTGGGGCCACTCTGGCGGGCTTCACCTTCATGGATGCCGTGGCTGCCGTACTGGTGGCGCTACTGATCAGTCTCATGGGCGCCAAGCTGATCTGGAACAGTGTCAGTGAGCTGATCGACACTGGCGTGGGCCCGGAAGGGCAGCGGGAGATGCTGGATTCAGTCAGGCATCTGGACGGCATTCGTGGTGTTCACGAACTGCGTACCCGACGCATGGGCAGCACGTTGCTGGCCGATGTGCACATTCTCGTAGGCCCACGGATCAGCGTCTCGGAAGGCCATCGCATCAGCGAATTCGTGGCCAAGACGCTACGGCAGTCACGCCCTGAGTTGCGCGAGGTGCTGGTGCATGTGGACCCGGAAGATGACCGGACACACGCCCCCAGCAGCCACCTGCCCTGCCGATCCGAATTGATGCGGCAACTGAACCTGCAATGGCAGTCTGTCCCGGGTGCCTTGCCGATGGAAAACGTGGTGCTCCATTACCTGGATGGCCACATTCACCTGGACCTGCACCTCTCACCCGGAAGCTTCGAAACCCTGGAAGGAGCACGGGCGCTGGCACGACAACTCACCCGCGTCACCCAGGAGGTCAAGGGGGTGGGGGACGTCATGGTGTACTTCAGGTGATCAGCCTTTAGCGCCAATGGCGAAAACGGATCAACCTCGCCCAGGAGTGATGGCGTACAATCGAGGATTTACCCCGTTCGCGGGGCCGCGAGGTTTCCTGTGATCATCAGTCGCCTGCAAACCAAGACCATGGGTGCCCTGCTCGTGGTCATGCTTGCCATGATGCTGGTCATTGGCCTATCCAGCATGGCGCTGATCCGGGACTTTTCCGTGCGCTCGGCCACCGAGCATACCCGCACGGCGGCGGAGATGATCCGTGTCTCCCTCACCGAGGCCATGCTCAATGACACCATTGACCGCCGGGCCTCCATGCTGCGGCGACTGGCGCAGGTGAACAGCCTCAATGAGGTGCGGATCATCCGTGGAGAACAGGTGATCGCGCAGCACGGCGAGGGATTGCCAATGGAATCCCCGAGTGACGACATCGACCGCCAGGTACTGGAAAGCGGAGAGCCCTATTTCGGGTTGATTGGCGGGCTGTTCGGCACAGAGTTCCGCGCCACCATTCCCTATATCGCCTCATCCAACGAAGACATCAACTGCCTGGCTTGCCACCAGGCCCCCGAGGGTGCGGCCCTGGGCGCCGTGACCCTGACCGCCTCCGTGGATCACATGAAGCACGCAGGCATCGCCACGGCCCTGTTCCTGGTGGTCATCATGGGTCTGTTCGCCGTGCTGTCCATGTTCTTTATGAGTCGCCTGCTGCGCCCCCTGGTCAAGACCACCCAGGAAATTCGCAAGGCCGCCAGCCTGGCCAGCGGTGGTGATTTCAGCCAACGGGTGCGCAGTCGCAGCCGTGACGAGATCGGGCAGATTGCTGTCCATTTCAACCAGATGGCCGACGCCATCACGCACAAGCTGACCGAGATCCGTGACCATGTGGCTCAACTGGTCAACACGGCACCAGACCCCCGAGCCAATCTGCTGGAGGAAACCGCCAGTACCGTCTCGGGGCTGGTGAAGGTGGCCCAGTTCAAGCAGGCCATCGAGGAAGACCAAACCACCGAGGAGGTCTTCTTCCGCCTGAGCGAGGTCCTGCGCGCCGAATTCGGCCTGGAATATTTCACCATCTACCAGGTGGACCGGGACAAGCGTCTGATAGAGACGGTGATCGTGGATGGGGTGCTGCACGATGCAATCCGCTGGTGCCATCCCGACATCCTGGAACACTGTACCACCTGCCGGGCCGTGCGCACCGGCCATGCCATCGATGGCCTGGAGAACCGCAACCTGTGCCGCGCCTTCGATGAGGAGGCCCTGGCCGATGGCCGCAGCTATCTGTGCCTGCCCATCATCCAGTCCGGTGGCGTGGGCAGTGTGGTGCAACTGGTGGTTGCGCCCCAGAACATCCCCGCACTCATCCGCGCCCGCCCCTTGATCAGCGCCTATCTGCGGGAGGCGGCACCGGTGCTTCAGGCCAAGGGCCTGATGGCCAGCCTGCGCGAATCCACCCTCAAGGACGCCATGACCGGCCTGCACAATCGCCGTTTTCTGGAGGAGTATTCCGAAAGTCTGGTCGCCCAGTGCAAGCGCCGTCAAACGCCCATGACACTGATGATGCTGGACCTGGATTATTTCAAGACGGTGAATGACACCCACGGGCACGATGTGGGCGATGAGATCCTTCGGGAGTTGGCCAGCATCTTCCAGGCCCACTTGCGCGAATCAGACCTGGTCATTCGCTACGGCGGGGAAGAGTTCATCATCATCCTCCTGGATACCGGCGCCGAGGCGGCGATAGCAGTGGCCAACAAGATCCGCCTGGCCGTGGAGGCGCACCCCTTCAAGGTGGCCGGCAGCGACCTGCACAAAACCCTCTCCATCGGCCTGGCCGCCTATCCGGACGATGCTCAGGCCTTTTGGCAAGTGCTCAAATATGCCGACGTGGCGCTATACGCGGCCAAAGAGAACGGCCGCAACCAGGTGGTCCGCTTCACGGCGGAGATGTGGCCCTCGGGTGGGGAGTATTGAAGCGGGCCCCTTGCAAGGTCCCTTGCTTCATCATGGCAAGGGGGTGACTCTGATAGCCTTGTCTTCCACACAACAAGGGCAAAACCGATGACCATACATCTTGAAATCGTTCCCATCCTGTCACTGATTGCCGGCATTGCCATCCTGATCGTACCCAGATTGCTCAGCTACATCGTGGCCATCTACCTGATCGTGGTTGGCGTGACGGGTCTCTTCAACCTGTAGTTCACCTCGCCACTCATCGCCTCACGGACTCGCCCGAAGCCATCACTTCAGCACTACCCCAAGACCACCTGCCGTAAGGGAGGCTGGCTTGGGGAGCCTCTTTTCAGACGGGCAACAGCTTTATCTGGCCCTATGGTTGGGCTATGATCTGTACCAAGTACGGTTAGCCATCACCGGGAGGTGCGTATGGGCATACTGACCACACTGGGGTTGAGCCCTAGCGAAGATGACAAGAAGCTAAAGGAGCTTGTTGAAAACTCGTACAACTCTGTCCGGGTTGTGGGACGTGGCACGATAAAGATCGACCCTAATGAAGTTCGCAAAACCAAGGAATTTCAAAAGGCCCGTCAAGACGCCAAGGCCATTGTCGGGGCT
>NZ_JAJNAN010000032.1:0-34933 GCF_022227565.1 Ectothiorhodospira sp. 9100 | reverse complement strand
CGCAGACCGGGTTGGACCGGTGGTGTTGCATTGCAACATCTTCTGCGTCGTCTATGCACCCTCGCCAGGTGACCGCTTCGGGCTGAGGGAATCGCTCTGATGGCTTTACCCGTGGGCTGCTTGGTATATCCTGAGCCCATTTCATGGCATTCATACGGGCAAAATGATGACAACGGCGACAGACAGTTACAACATCACCACCCTCAACGAGTTTGTCATACAGCGGCAGGCCGATTTTCCCTATGCCAAGGGTGAGCTGTCCCGCCTGCTCCACCACGTGGGGGTGGCCGCCAAGGTGGTGAACAAGAAGATCAACAAGGCGGGGCTGGTGGACATCCTGGGCCGGGCCGGGGATGTGAACGTCCAGGGCGAGGATGTGCAGAAGCTGGACCTGTTCGCCAATCATCATTTCATTGCTGCCCTTCGGGCCACTTCGGAATGCTGCGCCATCGCCTCGGAAGAAGATCAGGAGATCACCGTGTTTGACGATGGTCTATCCCGGGATGCCAAGTATGTGTTCTGCATGGATCCGCTGGATGGCTCCTCGAATCTGGACGTGAATGTCTCGGTGGGTACCATCTTCTCCATCTACCGTCGTATCACGGAGCGGGGCGAGCACCCGGACCTGTCGGACTTCATGCAGCCGGGTACCGAGCAGGTGGCCGCGGGTTATGTGATCTATGGGTCGTCCACCATGCTGGTGTATACCACCGGCAAGGGAGTGCATGGTTTCACCCTGGACCCCACCATCGGCGAGTTCTGCCTGTCCAACCCGAACATCATGACGCCGGACACGGGTACCCTCTACAGCATCAATGAAGGCAACTATGCCCATTTTCCCCAGGGTGTGAAGAAATACCTCAAGTATTGCCAGGTGGTGGACCCGGACACCCATCGCCCCTACACCTCCCGCTACATCGGCTCTCTGGTCTCGGATTTCCATCGTAATCTGCTCAAGGGCGGGATCTTCCTTTATCCCTCCACCCAGAAGGCACCCAAGGGCAAGTTGCGCCTGCTCTACGAGTGCAACCCCATCGCCTTCATCGCCGAGCAGGCCGGCGGCAAGGCCAGCGACGGGGTCCGTCGCATCCTGGAGATCCAGCCCGACGATCTGCATCAGCGGGTGCCGTTCTATGTGGGGTCCCGATCGATGGTGGAGGATGTGGAGGCGTTGCTGGCGGAATATCCGGGAGAGTGACGGGGGATTGGTCTCCCTTCTCCCCTCCGGGGAGAAGGGCTGGGGATGAGGGGGAGGCAGGTCCCCTGCCTCAGCTGACCTGGCGCTCCAACCCCCACACCACATGCTCTCGCACAAGTTCCGAGGGATGCGTTAATCGCGCCTCAAGGGCGCCTACCACTGCCACGGAGGGCCCGGCGTTTCCCAGGGCTACGGCCAGGTTGCGCAACCATCGCTCATGGCCGATGCGACGGATGGCGGAGCCTTCGGTGCGCTTGAGGAACGTGGCCTCGTCCCAGGCAAACAACTCCACCAGCGAGACATCGTCGAGCCCGTGGCGGGCCTCAAAGTCCGGCTCCGCCCCCAGGGCGGCGCGGCGGTTCCACGGGCAGACCAGTTGGCAGTCATCGCAGCCATAGATGCGGTTGCCCATGAGGGGGCGCAGGGGCTCGGGGATCGGCCCAGGGTGCTCGATGGTCAGGTAGGAGATGCACAGCCGGGCATCCAGCTCAAAGGGCGCCACAATGGCTCCCGTCGGGCAGACATCCAGGCAGGCCCGGCAGCGACCGCAGTGTTCGGATCCCGGGGGGTCAACGGGCAAGGGCAGGTCGGTGTAGAGCTCCCCCAGAAAGAACCAGGAACCCGCCTCACGGCTGAGCAGGTTGGTGTGCTTGCCGATCCATCCCAGGCCGGCCTTCTCGGCCAGAGCCTTCTCGAGGACCGGTGCGCTGTCCACGAAGGCCCGGTAGCCGAAAGGGCCGATGGCCTCTTCCATGCGTGAGGCCAGGGTCTGCAGCCGCCGGCGTATCAGCTTGTGATAGTCCCGTCCCAGGGCATAGCGGGTAATGAAGGCCGCCTCCGGTCGTTCCAGTACCTCCCAGGCATCCCGGGCCTTGGCAGGCAGGTACTGCATGCGCACGGAGATGATCCGCAGGGTACCCGGCACCAGTTCCGGGGGGCGCGACCGCAGGGTGCCGTGGCGCTCCATGTAGTTCATCGTGCCGTGGCGGCCCTGTGCCAGCCAGTTGAGCAGGTGAGTCTCGTGCTCGCTCAACGCCGTGTCGCTGATGCCCACGGCATCGAAACCCAGCCCCCGGCCCCAGGTCTTGATCTGGTCGGCGAGGTCTTGTGGGGAGAGGTGAGGAGGGATCGGCATGGCCAAAGACGGGACGAGGGCGACGCAGTGCACAGCATACGTGATGACGGAAGCCTTGATACAGGCGGTTCGAGGCATGGCTGGCACAATGGACCCGAACGGGATCACCGGCATCGACGGTTCGGCGGGGATTCTCCATGGGGCCGCGAGGGCGCTTCGCGAAGCGCCCGTACGAGGGCACCGCGAGGTCGGGGATGGCATCCAGGCTTGGCACTGGCGGCTTTTCCTCCTGTATCTTTGCAGACGACGAGCCCCCTTGCCTGTCTGACGTTCCATCGATCCTGTCCTTGAGAGTCACCCCGATGCTTCCCACCGCCCTTTATACCGCTGAACAGGTGCGCGACATGGACCGCTGCGCCATCCAGGATCATGGCATTCCCGGGTACACCCTGATGGAGCGGGCCGGCGCTGCCAGCCTGTCGGTGCTGCGCGCGCGGTGGCCAGTGGCCCGGGTAATCGCCGTGGTCTGCGGTCCAGGCAATAACGGGGGCGACGGTTATGTGGTGGCCCGCCTGGCCCGGGAGGCCGGGCTGGAAGTTCGCCTGGTGGCGGCCACGGATCCCCGGGCCTTGCAGGGGGATGCTGCACGGGCCTGGCGGGATTGGCAGGCTTGCAGTCCGTCTCCCCGGGGTGGGGACGCACGGGGCCTGGAGGACGCTGATGTGATCGTGGATGGGCTGCTTGGCACGGGGCTGGGGCGGCCTGTGGAAGGTGAGATGGCGCAATGGGTGCAGGCCATGAATGCCTCCCCGGCCCCAGTGCTGGCCCTGGATATCCCTTCGGGCCTGAATGCGGATACCGGCGCCGTGATGGGCTGTGCCGTTCAGGCATGGGCTACGGTGACCTTCATCGGGCTCAAGCAGGGGTTGTTCACTGGCGCGGGACCCGAACACTGCGGCCCTGTTCACTACAACGATCTTGACGTACCTGCTGCGGTGCGCCGCGTCCAGGTCCCCGCTGCCTGGCGCTGGACCGGTGCTGACCTGCAGTCCCTGGGGCGGCGTTCCCGGGGTGCCCATAAGGGACATTTTGGTCATGTGCTGGTGGTGGGCGGCGATGCGGGCATGCCGGGTGCCGTGCGTCTGGCGGCCGAGGCCGCGGCGCGGGTGGGGGCGGGGCTGGTGAGTGTGGCCACCCATCCGGCGCATGCGGCGCTGATTCCCATGGCGCGCCCGGAGCTCATGTGCCACGGTGTTGAGCATCCGGCGGACCTGGATGCCCTGCTGGACAAGGCTTCGGTGGTGGCGGTGGGGCCGGGGCTGGGGCAGGGACCGTGGGGACAGGCCCTGTGGCAACGGGTGACTCAATGGCAGGGTCCATTGGTGGTGGACGCCGATGCCCTGAACCTGCTGGCGACCACGCCGCTGCGTCGGGATGACTGGGTGCTGACGCCCCACCCCGGCGAAGCGGGCCGGCTCCTGGGGCTGGATGGCGCTCAGGTGCAGGGAGATCGTCCCACGGCTGCCGCCTCCCTGGGGCAGCGCTATGGCGGCGTCTGTGTGCTCAAGGGGGCTGGCTCCCTGATCCAGGGGCCATCAGGCCGGCAACTCTGTGATGCGGGCAATCCGGGCATGGCCAGCGGCGGGATGGGGGATGTGCTCACCGGGGTGATCGCCGGCCTGATGGCCCAGGGACTGCCGCCGGCGAGTCACTGGCAGGACAGGGCCTTGTCTGATCTGGAGGCTGCGGCCACCCTGGGCGTTTGCGTCCATGCCGCCGCGGCGGATCGAGCCGCCGTGGGTGGCGAGCGCGGCCTGCTGGCAACGGATCTCCTGGCCTGCCTGCGACCCACGGTGAACCCATGATTCAAGCATTGCCCGACGAATCAGCCACCCGAGCCTTCGGGGCTCGTCTGGCGTCCACCAGCCCGAAGCGTGGGCTGGTCTTTCTCGAGGGGGATCTGGGCGCTGGCAAGACCACCCTGGTGCGGGCCTTCCTGCGAGCCCTGGGGCACCATGGTCCGGTGAAAAGCCCCACCTATACCCTGGTGGAACCTTACGCGATCGGTGGGCGTCGTATCCTGCACTGTGATCTGTATCGACTGGCCGATCCGGAGGAGCTGGAATACCTGGGCCTGCGGGAGGATCTGGACGATGCCACCCTGGCCCTGGTGGAGTGGCCGAGCCAGGGGGCGGGGTGGTTGCCTGTCCCGGATCTGGTGCTGAGCCTGACACCCCAGGGGGACGGGCGGCGGTTGGCGTTAACGGCCGGTAGCGATGTCGGGAGGCGCTGGATGGCACGCCTTCTCGAGAATCCACCCGAAAATGAACGGCTATCTGGCTAATATTACAGATCTTTCGGGCTTGCAATCCATTCTGTTTCAGCCACACTATAGTGTGGCAGCTTCTCTTTATGGGGGTCAGGGGCGTGACCGATTCGATCAATCAGGCCAGACGGCGGCGGTTCTTGCAGTGCCTTTTGTACGCATCGGGCATGACCGTGGCCGGTGGGTGGTGGCCATCCGCCGCCCTGGCTGGAAGCCAGGCCCGTGTTCAGTCCCTGCGCACCTCCGTGGACGGCGAAGTCACCCGGCTGGTGTTTGATCTGTCAGGGCCCGTGGATCATGCCCTGTTCACCCTGAGCGACCCGAACCGGGTCGTGATCGACATGCGCAAGGCCCGGCTGACCGGCGAACTGAGGTTGCGTGCCGAGTCCGTGGGTCCCCTTGAGGGTGTTCGACACGCGCCCCGGAACGAGGAGGATCTGCGTGTGGTGCTGGATCTGAGTCGTCCCGCCAATCCCCGCAGTTTTCTGCTGCGCCCCACCGATGACAGTGGGCATCGCCTGGTGATCGATCTGCAGCAGGAGGGCAAGGGGGCCGCCGGATCCCCGGCGGTGGGCGAGGAACGGCCCCGTTCCCGTGATGTGATCGTGGCGATTGATGCCGGGCACGGGGGGAAGGATCCTGGCGCCATCGGCCCGGGCGGTACCTATGAGAAAGATGTGGTGCTGGCCATTGCCAAGCGCCTGGAGGCGCTCGTGAAGCGAGCGCCGGGGATGAAGCCGGTGATGATCCGTACCGGCGATTATTTCCTGCCACTGCGTGAGCGCATCCACCGGGCCCGCCAGAATCATGCCGATGTGTTCATTTCCATCCATGCGGATGCGGCACCGGATGCCCGGGCCCAGGGATCCTCGGTGTACATGCTCTCGGAGCGCGGCGCGACCAGTGAAGCAGCACGCTGGCTGGCGCAACGGGAGAATGAGGCCGACAGTCGACTGGGTGCCGTCCCCATCAGCGACAAGGACGATGTGTTGGCCTCGGTGCTGCTGGACCTCTCCCAGACGGCTACCCTGGAGGCGAGCAATACCCTGGCGGACTCCCTCATCGGGGAACTGCATCGGGTGGGCAAGGTGCGTCGTGCGCGTGTCGAGCGGGCTGGCTTCGCCGTCCTGCGCTCCCCTGACGTGCCCTCCGTGCTGGTGGAGTCGGCCTTTCTCTCGAATCCGCATGAGGAACGCAAGCTCAAGACCGCCGCGTTCCAGCAGTCCACGGCCGAGGCCCTGTTGGGTGGCTTGCAGGACTATTTTTCCCGGCATGCGCCGCCGGGCACGATCCTGGCGGAGAGTCGCCGCGGTCGTCATGTGATCCAGAGCGGTGAGACCCTCTCCACCATCGCCAGTCGCTACCAGGTCTCTCTGGGGCAGCTGCGCCGTCATAACAACCTGAACGGCGACATGATCCGCGTGGGGCAGATCCTGGAAATCCCGCAAGGGGGGTGAAGGTATCGTGCCCATCCATGAACTGCCCCCGCAACTGATCAACCAGATTGCCGCCGGCGAGGTGGTGGAACGGCCAGCGTCCGTGGTCAAGGAGTTGCTGGAGAACAGTCTGGATGCCGGTGCCCGGCGCATCCAGCTGGACGTGGAGCAGGGCGGGGCGCGGCGTATCCGGGTGCGGGACGATGGCTGCGGCATCCCCCGGGAACAATTGTCCCTGGCCCTGTCGCGGCACGCCACCAGCAAGATCGCCAGCCTGGATGACCTGGAACGGGTGGGGAGCCTGGGCTTCAGGGGGGAGGCCCTGCCCAGTATCGCCTCGGTATCGCGGCTGACACTGACCTCTGCCGTGGCGGGCGACGACAGCGGCTGGTCCCTGCAAGGCGATGGTGGCGATCGGTTCGAGGCGCCCGAACCGGCGCCACATCCGGTGGGCACCACCATCGATGTGCGGGAATTGTTCTTTAACGTTCCGGCGCGACGCAAGTTCCTGCGTACCGAGCGCACTGAGTACGGCCACCTGGAAGAGGTGGTCCGCCGGCTGGCACTGTCCCGTTTTGATGTGGGGTTTGATCTCAATCACAACCGCAAGTCCACCCTGCGCCTGCCCCTGGCTGAGGATGCGGCAGCCCGGGATCGTCGCGTGGGGCAGATCTGTGGCGAGGCCTTTCTGGAGCAGGCGGCCTTCATGGAGCAGGAGGGCGCCGGGCTGCGCCTGTGGGGCTGGATGGGCCTGCCGACCTTTTCCCGCAGTCAGGCCGATCTGCAGTATTTCTATGTGAACGGGCGCATGGTGCGCGACCGGCTGGTGACTCACGCAGTGCGCCAGGCCTATCAGGACGTCCTCTATCATGGCCGGCACCCGGCCTATGTCCTCTTTCTGGAGCTGGATCCGGCCCTGGTGGATGTGAACGCCCACCCGGCCAAGCATGAGGTGCGCTTTCGCGAGTCCCGCCTGGTGCATGATTTCCTTTTCCGCAGTCTGCACCGGGCGCTGGGGGCGTTGCGCCCCGGTGCATCGCCGGGGCTCACCGGGCCGGCCGCGGCAACCGCGGAAGCGGTTTCGTCCACCGAGCCATCGCGCGTCGGCCAGGCCGGACACGCGGGTCAAGCCCAGGTGCCCAAGACCCAGGCCCCCGACGACACGCCAGCGCATGCTGGATCGCAGGCGGATCACGCCCGGCCATCCGGGGCACCCGCCGCCTGGGGTGGGCGGCAGGGCCGGTTGCCGCTGAACGTGGCTGAGTCCATGGAGGCCTATGGCCGCCTGCACCCGGATACGGTGCCAGCCGTCGACCCCGCAACGACCCTCGCAACCGGGGGGGAAGTGGGCGGCACTCCCCCCAGTCCAGAGGAATCCCTCACGGATGAACCCCCCATGGGGTTTGCCCTGGCCCAACTCCATGGGGTGTATATCCTTGCCCGCAACCGGGAGGGATTGGTGTTGGTGGACATGCACGCGGCCCACGAGCGCATCACCTATGAGCGTCTGAAAAAGGCCTACCGGGGTGAGGGGGTCAAGTCTCAGCCCCTGCTGATTCCCGAGACCCTTCAGGTGAGTCGCGCCGAGGCGGACCTGGCCGAGGCTCATCAGGAGGCGTTTGCCAGTCTGGGCCTGGAGGTCGACCGCAGTGGGCCGGAGCAGTTACGCCTCAGGGCCGTCCCCAGTCTGCTGGTGGGAGGGGATGCCGCGGCCCTGGTGCGGGATGTGATTGCCGATCTTCATGTCCATGGTCAGTCCACACGGGTGGAGGAACACATCAATGCCCTGCTGGGCACCATGGCCTGCCATGGGTCGGTACGCGCCAACCGGAGCTTGACCCTGCCGGAGATGAATGCCCTGCTGCGGGACATGGAGGCCACCGAACGCAGCGGCCAATGCAACCATGGCCGCCCCACCTGGGTGGCCCTGTCCATGGCCGAGCTGGATCGTCTGTTCATGCGAGGGCGTTAGGTGAGCGGGACAAGTTCACCTGCTGCCCCCCCGGCGATCTTCCTCATGGGCCCCACCGCCACCGGCAAGACGGCGCTGGCGGTGGACTGGGTGCGGCGCCTGCCCTGCGAGATCATCAGCGTGGACTCGGCCATGATCTATCGGGACATGGATGTGGGTACGGCCAAACCCACCCCGGAGACGCTGCGGGCAGCACCGCATCACTTGGTGGATATTCTGGATCCGGCCGAGAGTTACTCCGCGGCGCGTTTTCGTGACGACGCCCTGGCACTCATGGCGGAGATCACCGCCCGTGGGCGGGTACCCCTGTTGGTAGGGGGTACCATGCTGTATTTCCGGGCCCTGGACTTTGGTCTGGACACCTTGCCCGATGCCGATCCTGCGGTGCGTGCCCGCATCGATGCCCTGGCCGCGGACGTGGGCTGGGAGGGGGTGCATCAGGTCCTGGCTCGGGTGGATCCCCCTTCGGCGGCACGCATCCATCCCAATGACCCGCAGCGACTGCAGCGTGCCCTGGAGATATTTGAGCTCACCGGGCGCCCCCTGTCCGCGTTCCACGCCCAGCCCCAGGTCTCGCAACTCCCCTATGATGTCCTGCGCCTGGCCCTGATGCCGGCGGATCGTGCCCGTTTGAGGGAGCGCATTGCGCAGCGCTTTCATACCATGCTGGAGGCGGGTTTCATGGACGAGGTTCGCGCCCTCCGGGCACGCGGTGACCTGAACCCGCGGATGCCTTCCATCCGCGCCGTGGGTTACCGCCAGGCCTGGGCCTGTCTCGAGGGTGAACTGGATCAGGAGGTCATGGTCTCAAAGGCCATTACCGCCACGCGTCAATTGGCCAAGCGCCAGATGACCTGGTTGCGAGGCTATCCGCAAACCTGCCGGTATGATCCCGAGACGCTCGATCATGCCCGGATATTTCGGGCGGTGGCGGCGCATGTGAACTGCCTCCGATAACGGTGGGAAGCCATATGCTAGAATCACCGTTCCGTCGGGCCGATGGCCCGGTTGTCGGAACCACAACAAAGATGACCCAACCCGGGAGCAAGCCATGTCAAAAGGGCAGACACTACAAGAACCCTTTCTCAATACCCTGCGCAAGGAACGCATTCCGGTTTCCATCTATCTGGTGAATGGCATCAAGCTTCAGGGTCAGATCGACTCCTTCGATCAATTCGTGGTGCTGCTCAAGAACAGCGTCAGCCAGATGGTCTATAAGCACGCCATTTCCACGATTGTGCCGTCCCGGCCGGTCAAGATGGCCATGGCCGATGATGGCGATCAGGATCATCCGTCCTGATCCTGCCCGGCGCGCCCCCCATGGGTGGCGCCGTCCCATTTCATGCACTGAGGTGTCAGCCCCATCTTGTTCGAGAGACCCCGCAGCGGCGAGCGTGCCGTACTGGTTCACCTGAATCTTCCTGCCCAGGATGACGACGAGGACTGCCACGAGTTCATGGAGTTGGTGCGCTCGGCCGGGGCCGAGCCCGTCGGCCTGATCACCGGGAGCCGCAAGGCGCCGGATCCGCGTTATTTCGTGGGCAGTGGCAAAGCCGAGGAGGTGCGCGATCTGGTGAAGCGTGAAGAGGCGGAGGTGGCCATCTTCGATCATCCGCTCTCCCCCAGTCAGGAACGCAACCTGGAAAAACTCCTCCAGTGTCGTGTTCTGGATCGTGCCGGGCTGATCCTGGACATCTTTGCCCAGCGTGCCCGCTCACACGAGGGCAAGTTGCAGGTGGAGCTTGCCCAGCTGCGCCACATGTCCACCCGGCTGGTGCGGGGCTGGACCCACCTGGAGCGTCAGAAGGGGGGCATTGGTCTACGTGGTCCGGGTGAGACTCAGCTTGAAACCGACCGGCGACTTCTGGGGGTGCGCATCAAGCAGATCACCCGTCGTCTGGAGAAGGTGGAACAGCAGCGGGAGCAGGGCCGGCGCTCGCGACTGCGGGCCGAGGTGCCCACGATCTCCTTGGTGGGGTACACCAATGCCGGCAAGTCCACCCTGTTCAACCGGCTCACCCAGGCGGGCGTGTACGCTGCCGATCAACTCTTCGCCACCCTGGACCCGACCCTGCGGCGTGTGGAACTTCCCTCGCAACAGGCAATGATCCTCGCCGATACGGTGGGTTTCGTCCGGCAATTGCCCCATGATCTGGTGGCAGCCTTTCGTGCCACGCTCACCGAAACCCGCGAGGCCTCTCTGCTGCTGCACGTGGTGGATGCCCATGACGCACAGCGGGATGCCTACAGGGAGCAGGTGAATCAGGTTCTTGAGGAAATCGGTGCCCGGGAGGTGCCGCAGATCCTGGTGTTCAACAAGATCGATCTCATCCCGGGGGCGACACCGCGGATCGAACCCGCTGACCATGGAGAGCCGGCCCGAGTATGGCTGTCGGCCCAGACCGGTGAAGGGGTGGATGCGTTGCTGGAAATGCTGGCCGCACACTATGCCGAGTCCATTGTCAGTGGCTGGCTGGAATTGCCACCCACGGCGGGGCGCGAACGGGCCGGGCTGTTCGAGATGGATGCGGTGGAGCGGGAGGAGGTCACCGAAAGCGGCGGCTGGCGCCTTCAGGTCCGCCTGCCCCAGCGCCGCCTGGATGAACTTTTTCGGGAAGCAGGGTTCACACCGAAACTGTCACAAGACTAGAATGGGCCGCTTGCGTGGCTGGTCGGGGAACGGATGCCAGGGCCACTCAACCTTCAGATGATTGAACGCGTTTTCGACGGAGTCAGCACATGCCCTGGAATGAACCAGGAAACAACGGCAAGGATCCCTGGGGCGGCGGTGGTAACCGCGGCGGTGGGAATCAGGGTCCTCCGGATCTCGATGAGGTCCTCAAGAAACTGTCTTCCAAATTCAACGCCCTGTTCGGCGGTGGCAGTGGAGGAGGAAGTGGCAGCGGCGGTGGCGGTCTGGGCAAGCATGCCTCGGCCGGTATCAGTCTGGCGGCCATCCTGACCCTGGTCATCTGGTTGGCCTCGGGCTTCTTCATCGTGAGTGAAGGGGAGCGAGGCGTGGTCCTGCGCTTCGGTGCCTTCAGTTCCGTGGCGACCCCGGGCCCCAACTGGCATCTGCCCTATCCCATCGAGCAGGTGGAGATGGTGGACCTTGACAGCATCCGCTCCATTCAGCATCGGGCCCTGATGCTCACCGGTGACGAAAACATCATCGATGTGGACATTGCCCTGCAATACCGGGTGATGGATCCCGTGGACTTCCTCTTCAACGTGCGTAACCCGGAAGTCACTGCCCGCCAGGTGATGGAGTCGGCGATCCGCGAGCGCATTGGCAAGAGTCGCCTGGAGTTCATCCTGGGCGAGGGGCGTGGCGAAGTGGCAACCAGCACCCAGGGAGTGATTCAGACTGCCCTGGATACCTACGGGACCGGCATCGCCGTGACCGCGGTGAGCATGCAGCAGGCCCAGCCCCCCGAACCGGTGCAGGGAGCCTTTGCTGATGCCATTCGTGCCCGCGAAGACGAGGTGCGCTTTCGCAACGAGGCCGAGGCCTATGCCAATACCATCGTGCCCCAGGCCCGGGGTGAGGCGGCTCGCCTGACCCAGGAAGCCGAAGCCTACCGGGATCAGGTGGTGGCCCAGGCCACAGGTGATGCCTCGCGCTTCACCCAGCTCCTGGCCGAATACCAGGATGCCCCCGACGTCACCCGGGAGCGTCTCTTCATCGAAACCAGCGAAGTGGTGCTGGGTTCCACCAGCAAGGTCTTTCTCGACGTGGACAGCGGCAACAACCTGATGATGCTGCCCCTGGACAAGATTCTTCGGGGCGAGATGTCCGCCGGCCAGCCGGAGGGAGGCGCCCGTTCGAGTCCGTCCAGCCTGTCCACCCGACCGACGACGCTATTGCCAGACCCTGGCCAGCGTCCTGATCCCCGTTCACGGGAGGTGCGTTGATGTTTAGGATCGCAGCGATCGTCATTGCCGTTGCGGCCGTGATTCTGGCCCTGTCCACCTATACCGTGGACGAACGTGAGCGGGTCATCATCTTCAGTCTTGGAGAGATCAAGCGCGTGGACCCCGAACCGGGTCTGCACCTGAAGTTTCCCATCGTCAACAACGTGCGCAAGTTCGATGCCCGGGTGCTGACCCTGGACATCCCGCCGGATCGCTTCCTCACCAGTGAGGCCAAGAACGTCATTGTCGATTTCTATGCCAAGTGGCGCATCGACGATGTATCCCAGTTCTTTCGGGCCACCCGCGGTGATGAACGCAATGCCGAGGATCGCCTGGCTCAGATCCTGAGGGATGCCATGCGCAACGAGTTTGCCAAGTACACCCTGGCCGAGGTGGTTTCCGATGACCGTATCACCATCATGGGGGCCGTGCGTCAGCAGGCCCTGGACACCGCGGCGGAACTGGGCGTGGTCCTCGTGGATGTGCGCATCCGGCGCATGGACCTCCCCGATGAAGTGAGTGAATCGGTATTCTCCCGTATGCGGGCCGAGCGTGAACGTATTGCTCAGGACTTCCGCGCTCGCGGCCGGGAAGAGGGTGAGCGGATTCGCGCCCGCGCTGACCGTGAACGCACGGTGATCATCGCCAACGCCTATCGCGATGCCGAGGAGATACGCGGTGAGGGTGATGCGGGTTCGGCGGCCATCTACGCCGATGCCTACACCCAGGATGAGGAGTTCTTCAGCTTCTACCGGAGCCTGCTGGCCTATCGCAACACCATGTCGGGTCAGGAGAATGTCTTCGTGCTGGAGCCGGATTCCAACTTCTTCCGTTATTTCAAGGATCCCATGGGCGGGCAAGCGCGGTCCGGGCAGTAGTCCCGATCCTGCACGAGTCTGCCTCCCATGTGGTCTGACTTATTGGCGGCCCTCGCATTGCTGATGGTGATCGAGGGCCTGCTTCCGTTTATCAACCCCGCCGGGCTGCGCCGCACCCTGCTTGAGGTGGCGCAACTACCCGATTCGGTGTTGCGCGGCGTGGGTCTCGCCAGTCTGGTGCTGGGGGCCCTATTGCTGTGGTGGGTGCGTGGCTGAGCCCCGACCCTCCGCGGCCGGGGTGCCCCGACCTTCAACCGACCTTGATTGAGTGACATGACCGATTCCAATCGCTGGCTGCTCCCCGAAGGCGTGGAGGAGGCCCTGCCGCCCTTGGCGGAGCGCCTTGAAACCTGCCGACGTCAACTGCTGGATCTGTATCATGGCTGGGGTTACCAGCTGGTCATGCCGCCCTTCATCGAATATCTGGAGTCGTTGCTGACCGGGACGGGGCATGGCCTGGATCTGCAGACCTTCAAGCTGACCGATCAGCTCAACGGACGGCTGATGGGTGTGCGTGCCGACATGACGCCGCAGGTGGCCCGAATCGACGCCCATCGCCTCAAGCGAGAGGCGCCCTCCCGACTGTGTTATATGGGTACGGTCTTGCATACCCGCCCCGATGGATTTGCCGGTTCCCGCAGCCTGTTGCAGGTGGGCGCCGAGTTGTATGGCCATTCAGGACTGGATTCGGATCTGGAGATCCTGAGCCTGATGCTGGAGACCCTGGCGGTCTGTCAGGTGGATGCACCGCTGGTGGACCTGGGTCATGTGGGGATCTATCGGGCGCTGGCCACCCAGGCAGGACTGGATCCGGATCAGGAGGCAACCCTGTTTGACATGCTCCAGCGCAAGGCATTGCCGGAGATCCGGGGGTATCTTGATGACCTCCCCATGGAGCATGCACCCCGCCAGCGCCTGGCGGCCCTTGCAGAACTCAACGGCGGTGATGAAACCCTGGCACAGGCCCGGGAGGTGATGGCCGGTGCGGGGCAGGAGGTGGCCGGCGCCCTGGATGCCATGGAGCGCCTGGCCCAGGGGCTGCGCGCCCGGGACCCGGCAGTGATGCTGCATTTCGATCTGGCCGAATTGCGCGGCTACCATTATCACACCGGCCTGGTGTTTGCGGCGTACCGGCCGGGCAATGGGCAGGAGGTCGCCCGCGGCGGGCGCTATGACGACATCGGCCGGGTATTCGGTCGCGCCCGTCCGGCCACCGGCTTCAGCGCCGATCTCAAGACCCTGGTGCGGCTCTCCCGACAGCCGGAAAGTCCCCCGGCGCGGGCCATCTTTGCCCCGGCGGATCCAGGCGCCTCCCTGGCGGCGGCGGTCACCCGCCTGCGCCGGGAGGGAGAGCGGGTCATCCAGGGCCTGTCCGGTCAAGCAGCGGATGCCGTTGCCATGGGGTGTGACCGGATGCTCGTCAAATCCAATAATCAGTGGACAGTGGTGGATGCTTGAACATGAGTAAATTCGTAGTGGTCCTGGGCAGTCAGTGGGGCGATGAAGGCAAGGGTAAGGTGGTGGATCTGCTCACCGAGGAGGCCGCCGCCGTCGTGCGTTTCCAGGGCGGGCACAATGCCGGCCATACCCTGGTGATCGATGGGCGCAAGACGGTACTGCACCTGATCCCATCGGGCATCCTGCGCGAGAATGTGCAGTGCCTGATCGGCAACGGCGTGGTGCTCTCCCCCGAGGCCCTCATGAAGGAAATGGCCATGCTGGAGGACAACGGTGTGCCGGTGCGCGAGCGCCTGCGGCTATCCGAGTCCTGTCAGCTGATCCTGCCCTACCATGTCACCCTGGATCAGGCCCGTGAGAAGGCCCGGGGCAATGCCGCCATCGGCACCACCGGCCGGGGCATCGGCCCGGCCTACGAGGACAAGGTGGCCCGTCGCGGCCTGCGCCTGGGAGATCTGTTCCACCGGGAGCGCTTCGCCGCCAAGCTGGGCGAGGTGCTGGACTATCACAACTTCGTGCTCAAGCATTATTTCAAGGTTGAGGCGCTGGACTTTCAGGCGGTGCTGGAACATGCCCTGGCGGTGGCTGAAGAGCTGGCACCCATGGTCATGGATGTGCCCGAGCGTCTGCGTCAGCTGCGGGAGCAGGGTGCGGCGGTGATGTTCGAGGGGGCTCAGGGTACGCTGCTGGACATTGATCACGGCACCTATCCCTTCGTGACCTCCTCCAGTACCACCGCCGGCGGCGTATGCACGGGCAGTGGCGTGGGGCCTCTGGATCTGGACTATGTGCTGGGCATCACCAAGGCCTATACCACCCGGGTGGGCGCCGGCCCATTCCCCACCGAGCTCTTCGACTCCATGGGGGAACACCTGGCCCATCGTGGTCATGAGTTCGGTTCCACCACCGGGCGCCCGCGTCGCTGTGGCTGGTTCGATGCCGTGGCCCTGAAACGCGCCGTGGCCATCAACAGTATCAGTGGGCTGTGTGTCACCAAGCTGGACGTGCTGGACGGCCTGGAAACCTTGCAGATCTGCGTGGGCTATCGCTGCGGTGATGTGGTCCACACCGAGCCTCCGGCAGGCGCCGACGCCTATGCCGAGTGCGAGGCCGTCTATGAAGAGTTGCCGGGTTGGCAGGAATCCACCGTGGGGGTCACGGATTATGACCAGTTGCCCGCTGCCGCCCGGACCTATCTGGAGCGCATTCAGGAGGTCGCAGGCGTGCCCGTGGACATGATTTCCACCGGCCCCGACCGTGGCCAGACCATTCTCAAGCGCCATCCATTCGCGTGATTGACACACCGGTCCCGGGGGGAGTGCCCCCTCGGGGCTGGTGTGTGGGGTGCAATGGCGCTGGGCATTCGGGGATAAAGGGCGTACAATTCGCCCCTTCAAACGAAAACGGCCCGCTTTCGCGGGCCGTTTCATCACAAAGATGGTGCCGAGGAGAGGACTTGAACCTCCACGGGGTCTCCCCCACTAATACCTGAAACTAGCGCGTCTACCAATTCCGCCACCTCGGCCTGAGGCAGGTGTTTCCTGCGTTTCAGATGAGCGCGCATTCTAAACGATCGGGGATGTTTGTCAACACCCCAGCTTAAAATTATTTGGCGACTACATGACAAGAAAGAAAAAAACGATTCCCCAGGACCCCAACTTCGACAGAGAAGCCAAGAAGTACGAACGCCCCATTCCCAGCCGTGAACTGATCCTTCAGGTGATCGAGGACGCCGATGGCCCCATCAACTTCGAGCCGCTGGCCGAGCGCCTGCAGCTCCAGGAGGACGTGGATCTCGAGGCCTTGACGCGCCGCCTGCGGGCCATGGAGCGGGACGGTCAGTTGGTATGTAACCGGGCAGGCGGATGGCTGCCAGTGAACCAGTGCGACCTGGTGCGTGGCCGTGTGTCCGCTCACCCGGATGGTTTCGGATTCCTGATCCCCGATGAGGGGAAGGAAGACCTGTTCCTTTCTCCCCGGCAGATGCGGGCCCTGATGCACGGCGACCGGGCGGTGGCCCGGGTGATCGGCATCGATCGGCGCGGTCGCCGTGAAGGGGCGGTGATCGAGGTGCTGGAGCGCAACACCCAGCAGATCGTCGGACGCCTCACCGTGGAAGGGGGGATTGGCTTTGTGGATCCGGACAACAAGCGATTGCCACAAGACGTCCTGATCCCACCGGAATGCCTGGGCGGTGCCCAGCCGGGGCAGATCGTGGTGGTGCATATTCGTGAACAGCCCTCCAAGCGTACCCGGCCCATCGGCCAGATCGTGCAGGTGCTGGGCGAGCACATGGCGCCGGGGATGGAGATCGATATCGCCGTGCGCAACTACGGCCTACCCTTTGAATGGCCCGAGGCGGTCACCGAGGCAGCCGATGCTTTTGGCGCTCAGGTGGCGGAATCGGCCAAGAAGGGGCGTCTGGACCTGCGCGAGATGCCGCTGGTGACCATCGATGGCGAGGATTCCCGAGACTTCGACGATGCCGTGTATTGCGAATCCCTGGGCCGACGCGGCTACAAGCTGTGGGTGGCCATTGCCGATGTCTCCCACTATGTGCAACCCGAGGATGCCCTGGACCAGGAGGCCTACCTCCGGGGGACTTCCGTGTATTTCCCGGATCGGGTGATCCCCATGCTGCCAGAGGTGCTCTCTAACGGCCTGTGCTCCCTGAACCCGGATGTGGATCGCCTGTGCATGGTCTGCGAGATGACCATCAACTCCCGCGGTCGTATCACCGAGTTTGATTTCCACGAGGCGGTGATGTGCTCCCATGCCCGCCTCACCTACACCGATGTGGCTCAGGTGCTGGTGGAGCGGGATCCCAAGGCAGTCGAGCGCCATGAGGCGGTCGTGCCGCATCTGGAAAACCTCTATGGGCTTTACAAGCTGCTGCGCAAGGCCCGGGATAACCGGGGCACCATCGACTTCGAAAGTACGGAGACCCGCATCATCTTTGGTGAGGATCGCAAGATCGAGCGCATCGTGCCCTACGAGCGCAACGACGCCCACAAGATTATCGAGGAGTGCATGATTGCCGCCAACGTGGCCACGGCCAAGTTCCTGCGGCGTCACCGCATGCCGACGCTGTTCCGTGTGCATGAGGGGCCGCGTGCGCAGAAGCTGAACGATCTGCGGGAATACCTGGGTGGTCTGGGCCTGTCCCTGGGCGGGGGAGATGAACCCACACCGGCGGATTTTGCCGAACTGCTGGATTCGGTGAAGGAGCGACCCGATGCCCACCTGGTGCAGATGGCGTTGCTGCGCTCTCTGTCCCAGGCGGTGTACAGCCCGGAGCGGCTGGGTCACTTCGGTCTGGCCCACGAGGATTATCTGCACTTCACCTCGCCGATTCGCCGGTATCCGGACCTGCTGGTGCACCGGGGTATCCGCCATGTGCTTCAGGGCGGCAAGCCCAAGGAGTTCAACTATACCAAGGCGGATATGGTCGCCATGGGTGAGCACTGCTCCATGGCAGAGCGTCGTGCCGACGAAGCCTCCTGGGACGTGGAGGCCTGGCTCAAGTGCGAGTACATGCAGGATCGTGTGGGCGAAGTGTTCGATGGCGTGGTCAAGACCGTGACCTCCTTTGGTCTGTTCGTGGAACTCAAGGACATCTACGTGGAAGGCCTGGTGCACGTGACCAGTCTGTCCAACGACTATTACCACTTTGATCCGGCCACCCACTGCCTCAAGGGTGAACGCAGTGGCCGTCGTTACCGCATGGGCGACCCCATCCGGGTGCAGTTGGCTCAGGTCAACCTGGATGACCGCAAGATCGACTTCATCCCCGAGCCGGGTGAGGATGATTCCAGGGATGGCAAGGGCGATAAGAGTCGAGGTCGCAAGAAGGATAAGGCCGAAAAGGCTGCCGCTTCGGCTCATGACGAGGGCAAGACCAAGGCCAAGAGCCGTTCCGGTCGCCGCCGCAGTCGCAAGCGCACCGAGGGCTGAGTTCATGGCAGCCCTTGATGATGTCTTCGGCCTGCACGCTGTGGAGGCCCTGCTGCGCCAGTCTCCGGGGCGGGTGGAATCCCTGCAGGTGCAGTCGGGCCGCGTGGATGCCCGCATGCAGGCGCTGCTGGATCAGGCAGTCCGGGCGAATATCCCGGTCACGCGCCTCTCCCGCCGGGATCTGGATGCCCAGGCTGGCGGCGCCACCCATCAGGGGGTGATCGCCCGGGCACATCCCGTGGCCACGCTGGGAGAGAAGGATCTGCCGGACGTGGTCATGGCCCCCCGGGGGGGCGGTCCGGTGTTGCTGCTGGTGCTGGATGGGGTAACCGATCCCCACAACCTGGGCGCCTGTCTGCGCACCGCTGATGCGGCGGGTGTGACCGCTGTGATCGCACCCCGGGACCGGGCTGTAGGCCTCACCCCGGTGGTACGCAAGGTGGCCTCGGGGGCGGCGGAGTCGGTGCCCTTCATTCAGGTGACCAACCTGGCCCGTACGCTGGATCTGCTCAAGGATCTGGGCGTGTGGACGGTGGGCACCACCGGCGAAGCCGAGACCGGGCTGTACGATGCCGACCTGACAGGCCCCGCGGCCCTGGTGCTCGGTGCGGAAGGGAAGGGCATGCGCCGCCTCACCGCCGAGCGCTGTGATGCCCTGGTGCGCTTGCCCATGCATGGGCAGGTGGAGAGCCTGAATGTGTCGGTGGCGGCGGGGGTGTGTCTGTATGAGGCGGTGCGCCAGAGAGGGGCGTGATTACGGCAGTGACCTGATATCCCGCCACGGGTGTGTTTTTCAGCGACGGTGGTCACCGATTGCTTAGAGCCGCTCGAGCGGTTAAGATTCCGCTTTTTGCCGGGCCCACCCGGCGTCTCTCCTTGCCTCACCGGATCGTCGGGAGGCTGATACCCGAAAGGAAAATCACAATGCGTCATTACGAAATCGTCTTCATGGTCCACCCGGACCAGAGCGAGCAAGTGCCCGCCATGATGGAACGCTATCGGGGGATCATCGAATCCGCCGAGGGTGAGATTCACCGCCTGGAAGACTGGGGCCGTCGTCAGTTGGCCTATCCCATCCAGAAGTTGCACAAGGCCCACTACGTGCTGATGAACGTGGAATGCCCCGAGGCCGCCCTGGAAGAACTGGTCAGTGCCTTCCGCTTCAACGATGCCGTGATCCGTCACCTGGTGATGTCCATGGATCGTGCCTTTACTGAAGTCTCCCCCCTGGCCAAGAACCGGGATGACGACGACAGCGACAGCAGCGCCCAGTCCTCCGACGACGACAGCGACGACGACTCCGGTCGTTCCGCGTCCGCTGACTGATCATCTTCCCGTTCCAACGTATTCCGAGGTAAGACCATGGCCCGTTTCTTCCGCCGTCGCAAGTATTGCCGTTTCACCGCCGAAGGCGTTGAGTTCATTGACTACAAGGATCTCAACACCCTGAAGAACTACGTCACCGAGACCGGCAAGATCGTTCCCAGCCGAATCACCGGGACCAGTGCCCGTTACCAGCGTCAGCTGGCCACTGCCATCAAGCGGGCACGCTTCCTGGCACTGCTGCCTTACTCTGACAACCACTAAGTTGGCTGGCCGTCCGGGCGCCCCTGTGGGCGCCGGGGGCAGGACCCCATGAAGCCTTTGGCGTCATTCATCATGCAGGGCCGCTTGCGGGCCGCCACGGCCACCGCTGGATTTGGGGTGGCTGGTCTGCTGCTGCCACCGCTGGCCCTGGTCAGCAGTTCGGTGGTCTCTCTGGTGACATTGCGCCTTGGTGCAGGGCAGGGGATGGCCGTAGCGGCATTGGCTGCCCTTGTGTTTGCCCTGATCGCCTGGGTGGCGGGGCTCTCTCCGGCGGTTGGGGCGGTCACCGCCCTGATCCAGTGGCTGCCGGCCCTGGTACTGGCCGAGGTGTTGCGCAGGACCTTCTCCTGGGCGATCACATTGTCAGTGGGTATCGGCATCGGCTGTGGTGTCATCCTGTTGCTGCATGCCGCCGTTCCTGATCTGCCGCGGATGTGGCTGGCAGTGCTGGAGCAGGCTGTAGGGCCGTTGTTCGAGCAGTCGGGTGTGACCGGCAGTGAACGCCAGCAGGCCTTTCTGCAGGCGGCCTCACTGATGACCGGCATGCTGGCGGCGGTGTCCCTGCTGGCGCTGAGTGCGGGGCTCCTTCTAGCCCGTTACTGGCAGGCGCTCTTGTACAACCCCGGCGGTTTCCGGGCGGAATTTCACGCCCTCAGCCTGGGACGCGTGCCGGCCATGATGCTGGTGGGACTGTTGCTGGTCGCCTGGCTCACCGATTCATACCTGCTGTTCGAATTGTCGCTGGTGTTCTTGATGGCTTTCTTCCTGCATGGGTTGGCGGTCATTCATGGCACCAACGCCAGGATGAAGCTCAGCCGGATCTGGCTGGTGTTCACCTATGTGCTGCTGGCCCTGGCCTTGCCGCAGATGGTGATTCTGCTTGCCACCCTGGGGGTGATGGACAGCTTCCTGGACCTGCGTGGCCGACTGACCCGGGCCCAGCCCGAAGACAAGTCCGACGATACCTGATGCCCGACCTCTCGGCGGGCAACGCATTTGATTCTTGATTGAGGTAAAAACCGATGGAAGTCATTCTCCTGGAAAAGGTGGAAAACCTGGGCAACCTGGGTGACAAGGTGCGCGTGCGTGCCGGCTATGCCCGTAACTACCTGCTGCCCCAGGGCAAGGCCAAGTTTGCCACCGAAGCCAACCTTGCCGAGTTCGAGGCCCGTCGCGCCGAACTGGAAAAGGCCGCTGCCGCTGCACTGGCTGGGGCTGAGGCCCGCCGTGACAAGCTGGAGGCCATGACGGTCAACGTGACCGCCAAGGCCGGTGGTGAAGGCAAACTGTTTGGTTCCGTGGGCCCCGCCGATATTGCGGATGCGGTGAATGCCGCTGGCGGCGAGTTGGAAAAGCGTGAAGTGCGCATGCCCGATGGCCCGCTGCGGGTGGTGGGTGAGTACGAGATCGCTCTGCAACTCCACACCGACGTGAAGGCCACCCTGAAGGTGGTTGTGTCCGGCGAGGAGTGATCTCCGACGCCACGCTCCCGGGGATTTTCGGGGGGCGTGGTCCTGGGGGAGCTTGCGTGGGAGCGGCCCCTGGCCGCGAGGGAGGCGAAGGGTCCGGTGTTCCGGGCTGAGCCTGGCCCTCGCGGCCAGGGGCCGCTCCCACGTTGGGCGGTCTCCAAACCCTATGACTGTCCGGGGAGGGTATACTTTCCCTGACCAGCGGTTGCCCGATCCCTTCCGGTAGAACGCCATGTACGAAACACCCCCGCCGCCCCATTACGATACCGATACCTCATCGCTCAAGATTCCACCCCATTCCATTGAGGCGGAACAGGCGGTGCTCGGTGGTCTCATGCTGGAGAACGAGGCCTGGGACACGGTGGCCGATGCCGTGGCCGAGGTGGACTTTTATCGACATGATCATCGGCTGATCTTCCGCGCCATCTCCGAACTGGCGGGCCGCAATGCCCCCTTCGACGTGGTGACCATTTCCGAACGCCTGGAATCCCGTGGCGAACTGGATGAGGCGGGGGGGCTGGCCTATCTGGGCCTGCTGGCGCGGGACACCCCCAGTGCCGCCAATATCGCTGCCTACGCCGAAATCGTGCGCGAGCGTTCGGTAGTGCGCCAGCTTATCAGCGTGGGCACCGGTATTGCCGACAGTGGTTTCAAGCCCGAGGGCCGGGACAGTCAGCAACTGCTGGATGAGGCGGAACAGAAGGTCTTCAAGATCGCTGAACAGGGCCAGCGTTCCCGTCAGGGTTTCCGCGGTATGCGCACCCTGCTCAAGTCCACCGTCGAGCACATCGAGATGCTGTTCGAGCAGGACACCCCCATCACCGGTCTGTCCACCGGATATGATGAGTTCGATGAGATGACCTCCGGCCTGCAGCCGGGCGACCTGGTCATCATGGCCGGACGCCCCTCCATGGGTAAGACGTCGTTTGCCATGAACATGGCCGAATATGCCGCCCTCAAGCAGCAGTATCCGGTGGCCGTGTTCAGCATGGAGATGCCCGGGGAGCAGCTGGCCATGCGTCTGCTGTCATCCCTGGGGCGGATCAATCAGCAACGGCTGCGTACCGGTCGTCTTGAGGATGATGACTGGCCTCGATTCTCCAGCGCCGTATCCATGCTCTCCGAGGCGCAACTCTATATCGATGACAGCCCAGCCCTGTCACCGAACGACCTGCGCGCTCGGGCCCGGCGGCTGATGCGCGAGCACAAGAAGCTGGGTCTGATCGTCGTGGATTATCTGCAGCTCATGCAGGTGCCGGGCAGCGCCGAGAATCGCACCAACGAGATCTCGGAAATCTCCCGAGGGCTCAAGGCCCTGGCCAAGGAAATGAATGTGCCGGTGATTGCGCTCTCGCAGCTCAACCGCAGCCTGGAACAGCGCCCCAACAAGCGGCCGGTGATGTCGGATCTGCGTGAATGCGTGACCGGAGACACTCTGGTCGTGCTAGCCGACGGCACCCGCTTGCCCATCGCTGAACTTGCAGGCAGAACCCCTGAAGTGATTTCAGTGGATGCCCGGGGATGTATGCAACCTGCGGCAACGGACCTTGTCTGGCCCGTGGGGCGAAGACGGGTACTGAAAATCAGCCTGGCCAGCGGTCGTACCATTCGCTGTACCCCGGATCATCGTCTGAAGTCGCTGTGGGATTGGAAAACCGCAGGGGATATTCAGCCCGGGGATCGCCTGGGTGTCGCGAGGAGGTTGCCTGAGCCGGAAACGACGGAAAGCTGGTCTGAGCATGAGATCGTTCTGCTAGCCCATCTGCTGGGTGATGGCAGTTATATCAGGCATCAGCCATTGCGCTACACCACCGCCAGCGAGGATAACAGCCATGTGGTGACCATGGCGGCCAGATCCATGGGATCCACTGTCAATCGTCATGCAGGGCGTGGTCATTGGCATCAGCTGGTGATCAGTGGAAATGGGAATCGCTGGCATCCCGCGGGGGTCGGGCGCTGGCTGAAGGAGTTAGGTGTTTTTGGGCAGCGTTCCAGGGAAAAGCGGGTGCCTGTGGGTGTATTCAGTTTACCCAACCAGCAGTTGGCCTTGTTTTTAAGGCATCTCTGGGCCACTGATGGCAGCATGACGCTGACCGCCAATGGACGGAGCAGAATCTATTTCTCCACGGTGAGTGAAATCCTGATTCGTGATATTGCAGCGCTATTGCTGCGTTTTGGAATAGTTGGCCGCATCCGGCAGGTCAAAAAGTCTGGAGGGGAGGGCTGGTTCACCCTGGATGTTTCAGGTGCTGCGCAGCAAAGAATGTTCATCGAACAGATCGGCGCGTTTGGTCACCAGATCAGGAACGCTGAGTCCATCCTGGCCAGGTTAAGCGGCATTAAAGATAACTCCAATGTCGATACCCTGCCTTCAGAGGTGTTTGACTACATACGAGAGCAGATGACCCTGCAGGGTATCAGCCATCGTCGTATGGCGGGTATGCGCGGAACCGCCTACGGAGGCAATTCGCATTTTTCATTCTCTCCATCGCGGGAAACGCTCTTGAGCTACGTGGATATCCTGGGAGACGAACGCCTCAGGCAGATCGCCAATGCAGAATTGTTCTGGGATCGGGTGGTATCGGTTGAGCCGGCGGGAGAGGAGGAAGTGTTCGATCTGACCGTACCCGGCAATGCCTGCTGGCTGGCCGATGGAATTGTCAGTCATAACTCCGGCGCCATCGAGCAGGATGCGGACCTGATCGTGTTCATCTATCGGGACGAGGTCTACAACGAGGACAGCCCGGACAAGGGTACGGCAGAGATCATCATCGCCAAGCAGCGTAACGGTCCCATCGGGGTGGTGAGGCTCACCTTCCTGGGGCAATACACCCGGTTCGAGAATTACGTGCCGGAGATCTACTCCAACGAGGCCTTCTCGTGAAGCGGGCTGCCTGGGCGCATCTGCGGCTGAGTGCCCTGGAGCATAATCTGCGGCGGGTGCGGGAGATGGCGCCCGGCCGTCAGGTGATGGCCGTGATCAAGGCCGAGGCCTATGGGCACGGGCTCATGCGAGTGGCCGATGTGCTGGCGCCGATGGCGGATGGGTTTGCCGTGTCCTGCATGGATGAGGCAGATGCCCTGCGGGGGGCGGGGTTCCGCTTGCCCCTGCTGGTGATGCAGGGTTTCAAGAACGAACGGGAACTGCGCCAGGCCGCGCATCAAGAGATTGCCGTGGTGGCACACGACGAGACCCAGCTTCGCCTGCTGGAGACCACGCCGCTCTCCAACTCCCTGAAGGTCTGGCTCAAGCTGGATACCGGCATGGGGCGCCTGGGTTTCCCCACTCAGCGCGCTGCCGCAGTGTATGGGGGGCTGCAACGGTGTGCCCAGGTGATGCAACCACCGGTATGGATGACTCACCTGGCCTGCGCCGATGAACCCGAGCGTCCGGAGAATACCGCCCAACTGGAGCGTTTCGAGGCTGCCACCGAGGGCCTGCCTGGTTTGCGCAGCCTGGCCAACTCCGCGGCCATTCTCTCCTTGCCGCGAAGTCATGGGGACTGGGTGCGTCCCGGCATCATGCTCTACGGGGCCTCACCCCTGGCCGACCGGGATCCCGCCCGGCATGGTCTGGAACGGGTGATGCACCTGCAGGCGCCGCTGGTGGCGATTCAGGATCGAGCCATGGGAGATACCGTGGGCTATGGTGCCACCTTCCAGTGCACAAGGCCCACCCGGGTGGGCGTGGTGGCCATCGGCTACGCGGACGGTTATCCCCGGCACGTGCCCAACGGCACGCCAGTGATGGTGAGGGGGCGGCGTGCCCCGTTGATCGGTCGCGTGTCCATGGACATGATCACCGTGGATCTGACGGACCACCCTCAGGCTGCCGTGGGTGACTCGGTCACCCTCTGGGGCGAGGGCCTGCCGGTGGACGAGATCGCGGCCGCCGCCGAGACCATCAGTTACGACCTGCTCTGTGCCGTGGCCGATCGTGTGCAGGTCACCTCCCAATCCTGAGCCAAAGCCCTTCCACTTCCACCATTTCCCGCTTGCTGATAGCCTGTCCACCTCCCAGGAGCGAGCAGGCATGGATTCAGCACATCACCTTGAAGCGGGCACCTATATTGCCCGGCAACCGATCTATAACCAGCAGTTGGGCGTTTATGCCTATGAACTGCTGTTTCGCACGGCCACATCCCCTGACAGCGCCACAGCCAGTGACGCGGCCACCTCCCATGTGATGCTCAGCGCATTCGGCGAGATCGGTCTGGATGCCTTGGTGGGCAGTCGCATGGCTGCCATCAACATGACCTGGCGCCTGATGAGTGAATTGCGGGAACTGGCGGTTCCCACCGGTCGCATGGTCCTGGATCTGCCGCCTTCGTTGCCCTGTGATGATAAGGCGCTGGAGTTGCTGCGCGGGCTGTCGGGGCAGGGCTATGTGCTGGCCCTGGACGATTATCTTCCCGGTACGTCACGGGATGCCCTGCTGCCTGTGGTACATCAGGTGAAGATCGACACTGCTCAATCCCGGCCCGATGATCTGCATTGCATCTTTAAAGGCTTGAAGTCGGCCCGGGTGGAACGAGTGGCCAAAAAGGTGGAAACCCTGGAGGACTATGAATTCCTGCGGGACATGGGCTTTGATTATTTCCAGGGTTATTTTCTCAGTCGCCCCCGGGTGTTTCGCGCGGTCAACCTGCCCACCGGCAAGCTCACCGTGTTGCGTTTGCTGGCGCGGTTGCAGCAGCCGGAGATGGATGTCCATGAACTGCAGCATCTGATTGCTCAGGATCCGGGGCTGGCCTTCAAGCTACTCAAGTTGATCAACTCCCCCTTCTTTGGCCTCAATCGTCAGGTGGACTCCCTGGCCCGGGCCATCCTCATCCTGGGTCATCGCAAGCTGGTCACCTGGGCCTGCATGCTGGTGCTCAGCGGCCTGCAGGATCGACCGCCGGGCCTGGTGCACCTGTGCCTGCAACGCGCTGGCCTGTGCGAACGCATCGCCCGCATGGCCGGCCGTCGTCCGGTGGAGCGCTACTTTACGGCCGGTCTCTTCTCGGCCCTGGATTTGGTGATGGAACGCCCCTTGCCGCAGGTGATCGCCCCCCTGCCTCTGGATGATGAAATCAAGCGTGCCCTACTGGAGGGGGAAGGCGAGCTGGGCGAGGTGGTGGCCTGTGCCCGGGCCTGCGAGACTGAACAAATAGAAGCGGTGATCTTTGATGATCTGCCCCGAGAAGACATCATGAATGCGCTGCTGGAGGCCGGTCAGTGGGCGGACGCTGTTCAGTCGGTTTCCATTGCCGATACCGTGCGGCGTTGACAGGTCCATTCGAGCCTCTTAAATTGACAAGCATCAGTCAGCGCCTGGCGCTGACCCTTGAGCGGCGCCGATTTGATCCAGCTTGCGGGCGCCTTACAAATACGGCTAAATCGGGTGACGACCCGTTTTGGCGGGTTTTTTTTGTGCCCGACGGGGCGGGCGAGGGCAATCCCACCATGGAACATCCCCTGAACGATCCCGGTGAACCCACCGAGGGCTTCGATACCCGGGCCATCCGCGCCGGTCAACGGCGTGGCCCCGAACAGGAGCATTCCGACCCCATCTACGCCACCTCCAGCTTCGTGTTCGCCAGTGCGGCAGAGGCCGCAGCACGTTTTGCCGGCGACGAGCCGGGCAATATCTACGCCCGGTTCACCAACCCCACGGTACGCACCTTTCAGGATCGGCTGGCGGCCCTGGAAGGCGGGGAGGCCTGTGTGGCCACCGCCTCGGGGATGGCGGCCATCCTGTCCACCTGTCTGTCCCTGCTCAAGGCCAGCGACCACATCGTGTCCTCGCGCTCGGTGTTCGGCTCCACCACCAACCTGTTCAGCAATTACCTCACCCGCTTTGGTATCGAGGTGACCTACGTCCCGCTGGGGGATCTGGCTGCCTGGGAGGCCGCCATCCGCTCCGAAACCCGTCTGCTGTTTGCCGAAACCCCGTCCAACCCCCTGACCGAACTGGTGGACATTCGCGCCCTGGCCGACCTGGCGCACGCTAATGGGTGTCTGCTGGTCATGGACAATTGCTTCTGTACCCCGGCCCTGCAGCGTCCGCTGGAACTGGGGGCCAACCTGGTGATCCACTCTGCCACCAAGTACCTGGATGGCCAGGGGCGATGCGTGGGGGGCGCCGTGGTGGGTGATGCCGAGCGGGTGGGCAAGGAGGTGTTCGGCTTCCTGCGCACTGCCGGACCCACCATGAGCCCCTTCAATGCCTGGGTGTTTCTCAAGGGGCTGGAGACCCTGCGTCTGCGCATGCGGGCCCACAGTGAATCCGCGCTGGCCCTGGCCCAATGGCTGGAAGCGCAACCCGGCGTGGCGCATGTCCACTATCCTGGTCTGACGTCTCATCCGCAGCACGATCTGGCCACCCGCCAGCAGGCCGCCTATGGCGGCATTGTTGCCTTTGAGGTGAAGGGCGGGCGTGAACAGGCCTGGCAGGTGATCGACAGTACGCACCTGCTCTCCATCACCGCCAACCTGGGGGACGCCAAGACCACCATCACCCATCCGGCCACCACCACCCACGGCCGCATCAGGCCCGAGCAACGGGAGATCCAGGGGATCGGTGAATCCCTGATCCGCGTAGCCGTAGGCCTGGAGGATCTCGAGGACATCCAGCGGGATCTGGCGCGAGGGATCGACCGGCTTTGCTGAGGCGTGGAGATAGTTAAGATCTATCAGAATCATCCGCATCCTGCATTTGAATTTATCGGTCCCATACCCTATAACTCTAAGGGCAGAACAATTGAACATTCGGCAGGCTGACCCCGTCCAAGGGGTGTCTGCCAGACATCCTGGTCAGGGGATGGCCGTCGGATCCTATCCGGGCTGCCCAGGGCATTCGGGGTGACGGTTCAGTACATAACGATCAAGCAAGAAACGGAGGAAGAAATGGGCGGAAATGACGTCAAGAGTGCAGGCAAGTGCCCCATCATGCATGGTGGCAATACCGCAACCGGTAACGACAACATGGATTGGTGGCCCAATGCACTGAACCTGGACATCCTTCACCAGCACGATACGAAGACCGACCCCATGGGTGAGGACTTCGACTACGCTGAGGAATTCAAGAAGCTGGACCTGGCGGCCGTCAAACAGGATCTGCGCAATCTGATGACCGAGAGCCGGGA
Source organism: Ectothiorhodospira sp. 9100 (assembly GCF_022227565.1). Taxonomy (NCBI): domain Bacteria; kingdom Pseudomonadati; phylum Pseudomonadota; class Gammaproteobacteria; order Chromatiales; family Ectothiorhodospiraceae; genus Ectothiorhodospira; species Ectothiorhodospira sp. 9100. The sequence goes on along the minus strand of NZ_JAJNAN010000032.1, from coordinate 6,535 downwards.
CTGGTGGCCGGCGGACTGGGGCCATTACGGCGGTCTGATGATCCGCATGGCCTGGCATGCCGCGGGCACTTATCGTATCGCCGATGGCCGTGGAGGCGCCGGCACGGGTAACCAGCGCTTCGCCCCCATCAATAGCTGGCCCGACAACGGCAACCTGGACAAGGCCCGCCGCCTGCTGTGGCCCATCAAGAAAAAATACGGCAACAAGCTGTCCTGGGCCGATCTGATCGTCCTGGCCGGCAACGTCGCCTACGAATCCATGGGATTCAAGACCTTCGGGTTCGCGGGCGGTCGGGCCGACATCTGGCACCCGGAAAAGGACACCTACTGGGGCTCCGAAAAGGAGTGGCTGGCCGAAAGCTCCAACCGCTACGAGAGCGACGACCGCGAGAGCCTGGAAAATCCCCTGGCCGCGGTGCAGATGGGTCTGATCTACGTGAACCCGGAGGGCGTCGACGGCAACCCCGATCCGCTGCGAACCGCCCAGGACGTGCGTACCACCTTTGCTCGCATGGCCATGAATGACGAGGAAACCGTGGCCCTCACCGCCGGCGGTCACACCGTGGGCAAGTGCCACGGTAATGGCGATGCCTCCAAGCTGGGCCCTGACCCGGAAGCGGCCGATGTGGAAGAGCAGGGCCTGGGTTGGCGCAATCCCCAGGGCAAGGGCTTTGGGCGCGACACCATCACCAGTGGCATCGAAGGTGCATGGACCACCCATCCCACCCAGTGGGACAACGGCTACTTCAAGATGCTCTTTGAACATGAGTGGGAGTCCAGAAAGAGTCCGGCGGGTGCCTGGCAGTGGGAGCCGGTGGACATCAAGGAAGAAGACAAGCCGGTGGACGTGGAGGACCCCTCCATTCGCTACAACCCCATCATGACCGACGCCGACATGGCCATGATCAAGGATCCGATCTATCGTGAGATCTCCGAGCGTTTCTACAACGATCCGGAATACTTCAACGAGGTCTTCGCCCGCGCCTGGTTCAAGCTGACCCACCGTGACCTGGGTCCCAAGAGCCGGTATCTGGGCCCGGAAGTGCCTCAGGAAGACCTGATCTGGCAGGACCCGGTGCCCAAGGTGGACTACACCCTGAGCGATGCCGAGGTGGCAGATCTGAAGGATAAGCTGCTCAATAGCGGTCTGAGCGCCTCGGAACTGATCACCACCGCCTGGGACAGCGCCCGCACCTTCCGCTGCTCCGACTACCGGGGCGGTGCCAACGGTGCCCGCATCCGCCTGGCCCCCCAGAAGGACTGGGAAGCCAACGAGCCCGAGCGTCTGCAAAAGGTGCTGGGGGTGCTGGAAGGCATCCAGTCCGGCCTGAGCAAGCCGGTGAGCCTGGCCGACCTGATCGTGCTGGGTGGCACGGCCGCAGTGGAAAAGGCCGCCCGGGATGCCGGGTTCGATGTCGCGGTGCCCTTCGCACCGGGTCGTGGCGATGCCACCGAGGAGATGACCGACGCCGAATCCTTCGACGTGCTCGAACCCCTTCACGATGGCTATCGCAACTGGCTGAAGAAGGACTACGTGGTCTCTGCCGAGGAGATGATGCTGGACCGCACGCAGTTGATGGGCCTGACCGCTCCCGAGATGACCGTGCTGGTCGGCGGCATGCGGGTACTGGGCACCAACCATGGTGGCACGAAGCATGGGGTCTTCACGGATCGGGAAGGGGTGCTGACCAACGACTTCTTCGTGAACCTGACCGACATGGCCAACACCTGGAAGCCCAAGGGCAACAACCTCTACGAGATCGTCGATCGCAAGAGCGGCAACGTGAAGTGGACGGCCACCCGGGTGGATCTGGTCTTCGGGTCCAACTCCATCCTGCGTTCCTACGCCGAGGTGTATGCCCAGGACGATTCGAAGGAGAAGTTCGTCAAGGACTTCGTGAAGGCCTGGACCAAGGTGATGAACGGTGATCGTTTTGATCTGAAGTAAACCGTACGTTACCCGAAAACCCTCTCCCGCTGGCGGTAGAGGGCAACCAAGGGGCGGATGGGTCTTGCAAGGTGCAAGCCCATCCGCCCCTTTTTTTTTGATTTTTTTGAAACCCTGAGAAAGAGGGTTGGGATGAGGGACGAAACCGGCACCGTGCCCGCCACACCCCTCATCCCCGGCCCTTCTCCCCCGAGGGGAGAAGGGAGCAACCCCCTGTCCAAGAGATGGTATAGGCCCCTCTCCCCAGCGGGGAGAGGGGTTGGGGTGAGGGGCGGAACCGGCACCGTGTCCTTGTTTGTAGCAAAATCCACATCCCGCTATTTGTTTTTTGGGACTATAAATAATATTAGAAACAATAGGTTAAAAATATAATGCCTGCTGGCCCGAAATTCGCATAATGATCATCCGACACGCAGTGCGTTTTCCCCGGCCGCATGTCATGCGTTATATACAGAAAAACATAACGACAACCCACAAGGTCCCCCATGCAACCGGAAATCGAAGGTCAGTTCTGGTTCAAGCTGCAAGGCAAGCCCTTTCTGGGCAGCGCCCGGATTCAGCTGCTTGAGCAGGTGGCGGCCACCGGCTCCATCTCGGCGGCCGCGCGTGCCATCGGCATGAGCTACAAGGCGGCCTGGGATGCCATCGACGCCATGAACAACCTGTCTGATCAGTCCCTGCTGAAACGCCAGGCGGGGGGACGCCATGGCGGCGGCACCCGGCTCACGGCCCATGGCGAACAGGTGATTGCCCAGTACCGGTCGGCTGAACAGGCCTACCAGGCGTTTCTGGAGCAAATGGCGCAATCCACCGGCGAACAACTGGGGGATGTCTGGACACTGATGAGGAAACTCTCCATGCGTACGACGGCAAGAAATCACTATCAGGGCAAGGTCTCCCGGATCACTCAAGGCGCGGTCAGCGATGAGGTGACCGTGGACATCGGCCATGGCCTGACAATCCACGCGGTGGTCACTCACGAGGCGGGGCAGGAGCTGGGTCTTGAACAGGGCAGGGAGGTCCATGTGCTGATCAAGTCCTCGTTCGTGGTCCTGGGCGAGGTCACCGGCGACATGCGCGTGTCCGCTCGCAACCGTCTGCCGGGCACTGTCGCCCACGTGGAGGCCGGCCCGGTGAACGCGGAGGTCAAGCTGGATCTGGGTCATGGCCGTGTGCTCACCGCCATCGTCACCCGCGAGGCCCTGGACGAGGGCTGGCTCACCCAGGGGGCCGAGGCCTGCGCCCTGATCAAGGCCTCCCACGTGCTGTTGGCCGTCAACGACTGAAGTCTACTATTCCAATCAAGCAGAGGATGACCCATGAAACCCGTACAACTTGTCGTCTTTGCCACTCTCCTGGGCATTGGTATCACAACAGCCACCGCCGCTGAACTCCGAGCTGCCGTGGCCGCGAATTTTCTCGGCACTGCACAAACGCTGACTGCCGCCTACGAGGAAAAGACCGGCCACACGATCCACATCAGCGCCGGTTCATCGGGTGCCCTGTATGCCCAGATCAGCAATGGTGCGCCCTTTGATCTGTTCTTCTCGGCCGATGCCCGTCGTCCGGAAACACTGGTGACGGACGGCGTGGCGCTGGAGGAGACCCGGTTCACCTACGCCGTCGGTGTGCCCGTCCTGTGGTCCAGTCGGACGGATTACATGGACGACCCCGAAACCTTGCTACACAACGGAGATTTTCGTTTTCTGACCATTGCCGACCCCAGAAATGCGCCCTATGGCGTGGCCGCCCAGCAGATTCTCGGAGGCATGGGTGTCTGGGATGCACTAAACGAGGAGGGTCGGCTGGCGCGGGCCCAGTCCATCGGCCAGGCCTACAGTCAGGTGGCCTCGGGGGCGGCGGAACTGGGGTTCGTCGCCCTGTCCCAGGTCAAGGCCGACGATGGCTCCATCCCTGGGTCCCACTGGATTCCGTCCGCGGAGTTATTCGAGCCCATCGAACAGCAGGCGGTGATTCTCAAGCGAGCTGCCGACATGGATGTGGCTCGGGAGTTCATGGCCTGGATGCGGAGCCCGGAAGCCGTGCGGATGATTGAAGCCGCAGGTTACAGCGTACCCTGACCCGTCATGCCTGCCCGACGCCCGGAGCGACCCTTTGCACCGGGCATCGGGCACCGGGCATCGGGTAGGACCTTCATTGACCCCCGATTACTTCGGATACCATGATGCCGATATCGTTATATCCCCAAGATGTCACGGCCCTTTGGGTCACCTTCAAGCTTGCGGTCATCAGTACATCCATATTGCTGGTGCTTTGTGCACCAGTGGCCTGGTGGCTTGCCCACACTCAATGGCGAGGCAAGGTGGTCGTGGAAGCACTGGTCATGTTGCCACTGGTTCTGCCCCCCACCGTGCTCGGGTTTTATCTTTTGCTCTTGCTGGGACCTCATGGGTGGGTGGGGGGGGCCCTAGAATCCATGGGTTTCCAGCATCTGGCCTTCAGTTTTACCGGCCTGGTCATCGGTTCCATGATTTATTCCCTGCCGTTTGTCATGCAACCACTCACCAATGCCTTCCAGGCGACCGGCAAGCGTGTGCTGGAGGTGGCTTCCACCTTGCGGGCTTCGCCGCTGGATCGTTTCTTCACTGTGGTGGCTCCACTGGCAAGACGAGGGTTTCTCACCGCTGCTGTGCTCTCCTTTGCACACACTCTGGGTGAATTTGGCGTCATCATCATGGTGGGTGGCAACATTCCCGGTCAGACCCAGGTGGCCTCCATCGCCATCTACGATCATGTGGAGGCCATGGATTATCAGTCGGCACACGCGCTGGCCCTGATTCTGGTGGTGCTCTCGTTTTCGCTGCTGCTGGCTGTCTATGCATTAAATCGGAAATTCAAGGTGGTGGGGGTGGCGTCATGAGCATCCAGGCCAGATTCCATCTGCAGCGGGGCGCATTTTCTCTGGATGTGGATCTCCACATCCCCGGGCGAGGGGTCACCGCCCTGTTCGGTCGCTCGGGTTCCGGCAAGACCACCATCCTGCGTTGTCTGGCGGGCCTGGAGCGGATACAAGAGGCGCACCTGCAATTCAACGGAGATCTCTGGCAGGGTGGGGAACACTTCATGCCGGTGCATCAGCGGCCCCTGGGGTACGTTTTCCAGGAAGCGAGCCTGTTTCCGCACCTCAGCGTCAGGCATAACCTGCTCTACGGATTCAAGCGCATTGCCGCCGAGGAACGCCGCGTACAACTGGATGATGTGGTGAGTCTGCTGGGGCTGGAGAGCTTGCTGAGCCGATTTCCGGATGCGCTATCTGGCGGTCAGCGTCAACGGGTGGCCATTGGCAGGGCTCTGCTCACCAGTCCTCGACTACTGCTCATGGACGAGCCCATGGTGTCTCTGGACGAGACCAGCAAGGGGGAAATACTGCCCTACCTGGAGCGGTTACGGGATGAGCTTTCCATCCCGGTGGTCTACGTCAGCCACGCCATCGAGGAAGTGGCCCGCCTGGCGGACCACATGGTGTTGCTGGAGAATGGTCGCGTCCTGGCTCAGGGCCCGCTGCAGGCCCTGCTCACCCGCACCGACCTACCTCTGGCACACAGCGAACAGGCCTCGGCGGTGATCGAGGGCACGGTGGCCGCGCACCACGAGCCCGATCATCTGACGGAAATGGCCTTCCCCGGCGGCACTTTGCTCATCTCTCATCAAGACCGTGCCATTGGAACCCCCTTGAGAGTGCGCATCCTGGCACGGGATGTCTCCGTGGCTCTGGAGCGCCCCAAGTCCAGTAGCGTGCTCAACTCGATTCCGGCGAAAATCACACAGATCAGTGAGGATCCCCACCCGGGTCATGTCATCCTGAATCTGGCGGCGGGAGAGCATCATTTACTGGCCAGGATCAGCGCCTGCTCCTGCCGGCAATTGGACCTGTCCCCGGGCCAATCCATATGGGCGATGGTCAAGGGCATTGCCGTCGCATGAGTGCCGCGATCCCATCATCCATGAGCGAGGGTCCTGTCATGGCATCCAATTCTCATCCGCTGGCCGACCCGAACACGCACCGGCGTGACCGTTTGCTGGCATTGCCAGGGCGGGGTGATCCCTTCGACCGCCACGTGCTGGCCTGCGCCCTGGCGGCGGCGCTGGAAGACGTGGAGCAGTCCCGGGAGGCCTCCTTGAATGCAAGCCTGGGGCTCCCCGCCGACCGGCTGGACCACCTGCTGGATCAGTGCTTCCCTGGCTTTGACGCACTGGAGCCTGAAGTCACACGGGACGGTGAGGCGGGCGAGGGCGCCATCGAGGAGGCAGACCTTCGCAGCCTGCTGATTGATCATGTCTCGCATCCAGGCGATGTGGCCCTATGGCTGGCGCACATCATTGCACGTCGTGCCCTCAAACCGGGCCATCTATGGCAGGGCCTGGGGCTGGATGTGCGTGCGCAGCTTTCCACCCTGATGACGCGACATTTCCCCGCCCTGGCGGATCAGAATGTGCACAACATGCGCTGGAAGAAGTTCTTCTATCGTCAACTGTGCGGCCGGGAAGGCATACCGATCTGCAAGTCCCCGGTGTGTGGTGATTGTCCCGATTACCGCGCGTGTTTCATGCCGGATAATGATTGAC
>NZ_JAJNAN010000031.1:0-35011 GCF_022227565.1 Ectothiorhodospira sp. 9100 | reverse complement strand
GTATCCCCCAGGACCGTGATGACGCCGCCATCGTCAAGGCCATCGTGGCCATGGCCAAGGGCCTAGGACTGGAGGTGGTGGCCGAGGGGGTGGAAGCACGTCATCAGCTGGATTTTCTCAGAGATCTGGACTGCGAATCCGTGCAGGGCTATTACTTCAGCCGACCGCTGCCGTATGACGAGTTATGTGAGTATCTTCAGGATTCGTGTTCGACGAACCAACAAAAACAGTCCGCCTCATCCTGACCCCCCCCGACACCCGTACGGGTCGTTCGCGAACGACCCCTACACAGCACCCAGCCAACATCACACCCCCTACCCCCCTCAGAATCCCGTACGGGTCGTTCGCGAACGACCCCCACACAGCACCCCAGCCAACATCACACCCCCTACCCCCCCCAGAATCCCGTACGGGTCGTTCGCGAACGACCCCAGCAACCCACCCATCACAAACTTGACCCTCCTATTGCCCTGTCATTCCAATAGGATCCAGCCACTTCCTCAACTCCGCCTCATCCAGATCCGTCATCTCCAGCGCCACCTCCAGCACGGGCCGACCCTCCGCATAGGCCTTCTTGGCAATCGCAGCCCCCTTCTCGTAACCAATCAACGGGTTCAGCGCCGTGACCAGCACCGGATTGCGCGACAGGGCCTGGGCCAGATGGTCCTCATTCACCACAAAGCCCTCCACCGCCTGCACCAGGAGCAGACGCGACCCGCCAGTCAATAGCTGAATGCTTTCAAGCAAAGTATCAGCAATCACCGGTAACATCACGTTCAGCTGAAAGTTTCCGGACTGCCCAGCCACAGTGATGGTGACATCATTCCCCATCACCCGAGCACACCCCATGGCCACCGCCTCCGGCGCCACCGGGTTCACCTTCCCCGGCATGATGCTGCTCCCCGGCTGCAGCGCCGGCAGGGCGATCTCCCCCAGGCCGGACAAGGGCCCGGAGTTCATCCAGCGCAGGTCGTTGCAGATCTTCATCAGGCTCACCGCCACCGTCTTGAGTTGGCCGCTCATCTCCACGGCCGCATCCTGCGCCGCCAGGGCCTCGAATCGGTTCGGTTTCGGCACAAAGGCCACGCCCGTGCGACGCGACAGGGCCGTCGCCACCCGCTCGCCGAACTCCGGATGGGCATTCACCCCCGTGCCCACCGCCGTGCCACCGATAGCCAACTCCTCCAGGCGTTCGCCAGCATCCTCCAACCGCTCCACCCCGTAACGCAACTGCTGCACCCAGCCGCCGATCTCCTGATCCAGACGCACCGGCATGGCATCCATCAGGTGCGTACGGCCAGTCTTGACCACATCCTTGTACTCGGCCGCCCGCCGGTCCAGCCCATCGGCCAGATCGATCAGGGCCGGGATCAGATCCCGCTCCAGGGCCACCCGGGCGGCCACATGCAGCGTGGTGGGGATCACATCATTGGAACTCTGCCCCAGGTTTACATGATCATTGGGATGCACCGCTTCACCCAGTTGCCGCGTGGCCAGGTGGGCGATCACCTCGTTGATATTCATATTGGTACTGGTGCCACTGCCGGTCTGGAAGACATCCACAGGAAACTGGTCCCCATGCAGCCCATTGGCCACTTCTTCGGCCGCCTGGATGATGGCTTGGGCCATGCCGGGCTGAAGCCACCCCAGTTCAGCATTCACCTGGGCGCAGGTGGCCTTGACCTGCCCCAGGGCCTGGATAAAGGCGGGGGGCATGGGCCGCCCGCTCATGTGAAAGTTGTCCACGGCCCGTTGGGTCTGTGCCCCATAGAGGGCATCCATAGGCACGTTCACCTTACCCATGCTGTCTTGCTCGATCCGGTCTTTCGACATGATCACGCTCCTGCCACCTGCATTGAACTGACCTGTAGTATAATCCACGGCCTTTTTCGCAAGCCCCTCCGGAGAAGCTCCCATGGATCTTTCAACCCTCACCGCCATCGCCCCGGTGGATGGACGCTATGGCAACAAGACCGAAATGCTGCGCCCCATCTTCAGCGAATTCGGCCTGATCCGCCACCGAGTGCAAGTGGAGGTGGAGTGGCTCAAGGCCCTGGCCGATCACCCCGGCATCGCCGAAGTGCCGGCCCTGAGTGAGCATGCGGTGCAGATCCTCAACGGCATCGTGGAAGGCTTCTCCGAGGACGACGCCCGGCGGGTGAAGAACATCGAGAGCACCACCAATCACGATGTGAAGGCGGTGGAGTATTTCCTCAAGGAGAAGATCGCGGGCAATAAAGAACTGGAGGCCATCAGCGAGTTCTTCCACTTCGCCTGCACCTCCGAGGACATCAATAACCTGGCCTATGCCCTGATGCTCAAGCATGCCCGTGGGCAGGCCATGCTGCCGCTGATGGACGAGGTGATCCAGTCCATCAAGGATCTGGCCCATCGCCATGCCGATCAGCCCATGCTGTCGCGCACCCATGGCCAACCCGCCTCCCCCACCACCCTGGGCAAGGAAATGGCAAACGTGGTGCACCGCCTCAAGATTGCCCGCAACCAGGTGGCCGATGTGGTCCTCAAGGGCAAGATGAACGGCGCCGTGGGCAACTTCAATGCCCACCTGAGCGCCTACCCGGAGGTGGACTGGGAGACCCTGAGCCGCGGTTTCATCGACAACCTGGGCCTGGAGATGAACCCCTATACCATCCAGATCGAACCTCACGACTACATGGCGGAGATGTTCCACGCCCTGTCCCGGTTCAACACGGTGTTGATCGACTTCTCTCGGGACGCCTGGGGCTATATCTCCCTGGGATATTTCAAGCAACGGGTGGTGGCCGGCGAGGTGGGTTCATCCACCATGCCCCACAAGGTGAACCCCATCGACTTCGAGAATGCCGAAGGCAACCTGGGCCTGGCCAACGCCGTGCTGGATCACCTGGCCGGCAAGCTGCCCATCTCCCGCTGGCAGCGCGACCTCACCGACTCCACCGTGCTGCGCAACATCGGCCTGGGTTTCGCGTGGTCGGTGATCGCCTACCAGGCCCTGGCCAAGGGCCTCGGCAAACTGGAAGCCGACACCGCCCGTCTGGACGCCGACCTGGAAGCCAACTGGGAAGTCCTCGCCGAACCCATCCAGACGGTCATGCGCCGCTACGGCATCGAAAAACCCTACGAAAAGCTCAAGGAACTCACCCGCGGCCAGCGCATCGACGGCCCCAGTCTGCGCATGTTCATTGACAGCCTGGAGATTCCCGAAGAAGCCAAGGCCAATCTCAGGGAACTCACCCCGGGGCGGTACACGGGGAATGCAGGGGATCAGGCGCGGCGGATCTAAAGGCCCACCCTCACCCCAACCCCTCTCCCGCCAGCGGGAGAGGGGCTCAGGAAGTCCAGGACAGTCGAAAATCCCCAAAGGTAGGTAACTCCCTTCTCCCCCCCGGGGAGAAGGGCCGGGGATGAGGGGTAACGGCGGGCACCCCAGGCAAAACAGGAAGTACTACTGGAAATGCCTGTAATTCTCCGCATAAAGGGACTCAAGTTCTTCTTCTACAGTAACGAAGGACAATCACCAGAACCCGCCCACATTCATGTACGCCACGCCGGAAGCGAAGCAAAGTTCTGGCTGACGCCAGAGGTAAAACTTGCCCGCAATGATGGATTTGACGCACACACCTTGCGAAGGATCGAAAAACTGGTAACACTCCACAGAAAGCTCTTCGAGGACTCCTGGAATGAATACATCACCTAAAAGGGCGTGGGTTGACGAGGATAGCCTCTGGGTTGAACTCCAGGATGGAAGAACCCTTGGAGTACCCTTGGTATGGTTCCCCCGCTTGCTGAATGCGACGGAAGCGGATTTAGCCGACTTCGAACTTTCCCCCAGGGGCATCCACTGGGATGCCCTGGACGAGGACATATCCATCGACGGATTACTGGCGGGCCAGGGGGATTCCTATCGGCGCCATCACCAGGTCGCCTGATCACTCCATCTCAGGACGCCGCACCTTCCCCACCGCCTCAAGAATCACCTCCACCCCCGCACCGTCCCGGTGGGCATTCTCACTGATATGCCGCCGCCAGGCCCGCGCCCCCGGCATGCACGGGAACAGCCCCAGGATATGCCGCGTCATGGCCTGCAGGGGCACACCCTCGGCCAGGCGCGCCTCCACATAAGGCACAAAGCGCTCCACCACCTCATGGGGCGTCGGCGCCGGCCCCTGCTCGCCATAAAGCAACCCATCCACACCCGCCAGGATGCCCGGGTTGTAATAGGCCTCCCGCCCCACCATCACCCCATTCACATGCTCCAGCTGCGCCTGACAGGCATCCAGGGTGGTCAGCCCCCCATTGATGATGATGGAGAGATGAGGAAAATCCGCCTTCAACTGATGCACACGCTCATAGCACAGGGGCGGAATCTCCCGATTCTGCTTCGGGCTCAGTCCCTGCAGCCAGGCCTTGCGGGCATGCACGATGAACAACTGGCAACCCGCCGAGGCCACCTTGTCCACGAAGCCCGCGAGAAACTCATAGGAATCCAGGTCATCAATCCCGATGCGATGCTTCACTGCCACCGGGATATCCACCGCCTCGCTCATGGCCCGCACACAGTCCGCCACGCGCTCCGGCTCCCTCATCAAAGACGCCCCAAACCGCCCGGAACTCACCCGATCCGAAGGGCAGCCCACGTTCAGATTCACCTCATCATACCCAGCCTCCTGAGCCATGACGGCAGACCGGGCCAGGTCCTCCGGTTCGGAACCGCCCAGTTGCAGCGCCACGGGATGCTCTGCCGGATCAAAGGCCAGGAAGCGATCCCGATCACCATGAATCAGCGCACCCGTGGTGACCATCTCGGTGTAGAGAAATGCCCGCTGACTGAGCAGGCGCAGAAAGTACCGGCAATGGCGGTCAGTCCATTCCATCATCGGCGCCACGCAGAAGCGGTGCTGGGCAGTAAAGCTTGAAAAATCAGGCATTCACAGATCTCTTAAAGACAAACTCACATCATCCAAGGCCAGCAGACAACCCCAACTCACCAATACACACGTAGGGGCCGTTCGCGAACGGCCCGCGCGGTGTAAAGGACTCAGGAGGCCCATCGGGTGGCTGCAAGGGTATCCGATGCGCCAGCCGGGCGCTTCCCGAAGCGCGCCCCTACGCAACCTGCCTGGAAAAGGGGACAATGAGGAACTGAGAAGCATTCGCTGGTGGGTCTTGACGAGGGAGCGGACGTCAAGTTGCTTTCTCCTTGGCCCGAAGCGATGATAAAAACACATCCTGTTGTTTTTTCCCCGATGAATCACATCGACCATCGCACCGAGGAAGCCGTCCGCCGCTTCCTCGCCTTGATCTCCAGTCGCTACGACGTAGCGCGAGCCATAGTCTATGGCAGCCGTGCTCGTGGCACACACCGCCCAGACAGTGACGCAGACGTGGCCGTGCTGTTACGCGGCGAGCATCAACGCTTCCTACCTACCAAGCTGGATATGGCTGATATCGCCTTCGATGTTCTGCTCGAAACCGGCATCCTCATCTCGCCACTGCCGATCTGGCTCGACGAGTGGGAGCATCCAGAAAACTACTCGAACCCCATCTTGCTGCGCAATATCGATCGGGAGGGGGTTCGGCTATGAACAATCAGCAATTAACGCCCAAAGCGCTGATGGCTAAAGCTGACACTGCTTGCGCATCCGCCCGCGTCTTGCTTGAGCTAGGCGACGTCGATGGCTCCGCCAACCGGGCCTACTATGCCATGTTCGATGCAGCCCGTGCCGCCCTGCTGGCTTCGGATGCACTCGTAACACCGGATATTGGTCGCAGCCATAGCGGCCTGATCGGAGCCTTTGGTAACTTTCTGGTGAAGAATGGCCCGATATCAAGAGAGATAGGCCGCCATCTGAACCGTGCACACGAAATCCGACTGGTGGCTGACTACAACGGGGACTCCATTGAGCCTGGCGAAGCGAAGGAGATGGTCGAGCAGGCTGAAACCTTCGTCGCCACCATGCGGTCCGTGTTCATGACTGAAGGGTAGCGACCCACCGCCTACCGGATGGCCGATCGCTTCAATTTCAGTGCAATCGATGATCTCATCGGACTGGATTTGAGCCCTTGCATCTCAGAACGCCGCACCTTCCCCGCCGCTCGATCATCGGCGCGGCGCAGAAGCGGTGCTGGGCAGTAAAGCTTGAAAAATCAGGCATTCACAGATCTCTTAAAGACAAACTCACATCATCCAAGGCCGGCAGACGACCCAACTCACCAATGCACACCTATGGGCCATTCGCGAACGTCCCGCGCGGTGTAAAGGACTCAGGAGGCCCATCGGGTGGCTGCAGGGGTATCCCATGCGCCAGCCGGGCGCTTCCCGAAGCGCCCCTACGCAAGCTGCCTGCGAACGGCCTGCGCGTTATCGAAGGCCGGCAGACAACCCCAACTCACCAATACACACGTAGGGGCCGTTCGCGAACGGCCCGCGCGGTGTACCGGACTCAGGCGGCCCATCGGGTGGCTGCAAGGGGCATCCCATGCACCGGCCGGGCGCTTCCCGAAGCGCCCCTACGCAAACTGCCTGCGAACGGCCCGCGCGGCATTCAAGGCCAGCAGACAACCCCAACTCACCAATACACACGTAGGGGCCGTTCGCGAACGGCCCGCGCGGTGTACCGGACTCAGGCGGCCCATCGGGTGGCTGCAAGGGGCATCCCATGCGCCAGCCGGGCGCTTCCCGAAGCGCCCCTACGCAACCTGCCTGGAAAAAGGGACAATGAGGAATGGACTTGCCCCTCACCCTCCCCCAATGGCTCCTGGCCACCCTCGTCCTCATCATCGGCGCCATCATACAGGGTGGCATCGGCTACGGCGTGGCGCTGCTGGGCGCGCCGCTACTCTACCTCATCCACCCCCAACTCATCCCCGCCCCCATGCTCATCGTCGGCATGGCCTTGCCGCTTCTGATCCTCCTGCGGGAATGGCAGGCTGTTCATCCACGGGACGTGGCCTGGGCCCTACCCGGCAGTTTTGCCGGCACCGCCATGGCCGCCCTGGTGCTGGGCGTGGTGGCCGAACAGGTCTTGGGCATGCTGCTGGGCATCCTGGTGCTGCTCGGTGTAGGCCTGAGCCTCATCCGCCACATGCCCGACCCCCGCCCTCACCATCTACTGGGAGCCGCCGGGCTGTCCAGTTTCATGGCCACCATCACCTCCATCGGCGGCCCGCCCCTGGCACTGGCCTTCCAGAACGTGACCGGTCCCCGACTGCGAGGCACCCTGTCGGCCATCTTCGTGCCCGCGGGCATCGTCGCCCTCACCGCCCTGGCCTTCCTGGGCCGATTCAGCCACACCGAACTGCTGTTGGGCCTGGCCCTGATCCCGGGCATCGTGATGGGCTTCTGGATCTCAGGTTACCTGGTGGACTACCTGGACCGCCGCTGGCTCAGGCCGGCAGTGCTGTTGTTCTCTGCGGTGGCGGGGGTGGCGGCCATTGTACATGCATTGATTTAGAGGGAGTACGCCGCCAGAAGAGAGCCATCTCATGCCTCCGTATAGCCCTCCAGCGCGAACGGATTCAGAAACTGCCTTCCCCAAAGGAGTTCGCGGTCGACCGGGCTCAGCTCAGCCTCATCGCATACAGCCCCCCAGTGGTCATGGAGGGTCGCGATCTGGTGATTGATGATCTCACGAGCTTGAGCATGACTCAGTCCGAGCCGCCCAGCCGCTGCCAGACAATGGACAAGCTGACTCCGGCGCTCCTGGCCATGAAACAGCATGGCCTGGGTGGCTTCGCCACCAGTACGTGACTGCGGACAGATGTCGTAGGCAGGGGTCAGTCGATAGCTGACGCCATCCCAAAAGGCCGCATGGTTACGTGCATGGTCGTCAGTATTGCCGCAAAGCACGTTGAAGACGATGCGGCCAAACAACTCACGCAGCGTTTGCCCTGGCTGGTCAAACTCGGCCCGTATCCGATGGGCAAGATCCTCATAGCTGGCATAACGGGCCATCATCTCGTCCAAACCCAGTAGCGTGAGGGCCGAGAGCACAATGCGCCTCCTGCAGCCGCCGGTGGTCTTTACTCTGTCGAAACGCTCCACCAGCAGGACATCCTTGCCCAGGGAGCGGGCCATCTCGACGGGAGCGACATCAAGCCCTGCCTGCCTGGCGAGCCGCATGGCGACGAACTCCGCTTTCACCACGTTGTAGAGGTCGGTGCTGGAAGAGAACTTTGCCACCAGTTTTCGATCCCTATCGTCCAGCAGGGCCTTGGGGCGAGCACCGCCAATACTGCTGCCGTGCTGAATGGCCTGGTCCAGGGCCGGGGGTAACGGCTCTCCTGCCTCTACATACGCCGAGGCTTCCTGCAATGCGTCCAGGGTGGCAGCCTGGCTCTCTCGTGGCCTGTAATCGGTGGCGGATTCCTGGAAATCCAGCGCACCGATCCTATCCGAGCCAGATTCGAGCAAGTAGACCAGTTCGTTGAAGTTGACACCATCAGCCGTCTCCCCTTTCTGCCCTGTCAGGCGGTTGATGATGACGCGCCTCCCCCATGCATCGGGGGAGGCGTCACGCAGGCAGGAGGGCAGTGTTCCGTCGGCCTGCTCCTGGCTTCCGGGCTGAAGAGGAAGTTCGCCCGGGAAGAGGCTGATCGCATCAGGGCGCGTGAGGTAGCGGCGACCATAGGTAAAGCGATAGAGATCCTGATCATTGCGCTCCACGAGACCGGCGACCACGGGGGATGTTTGTTCAGGAATCCAGACCCACACATAGGCCCGTCGACTAGAAGTCATCATCGATGGGCTCCTGGATCTGAGGGCGAACGCGCTTGGGGAGCAATGTCAGCCGCTCCCGCTGGGTCGCCTGTTCGCGTTTCAGCGTGTCCAGATCATCGGTAAACAGCGACACGCCAACCAGCGCTGCGGCTTCGAAGTAAGTTCCGATGGCTACTCGGGGGGATCCCTTGGCGACCTGACGGATCGTGACCACGCCGACGCCAACCCGCTCGGCGAACTCGTCGCGGGTCCATCCCTTGCGTAGCCTCCCCTCTTCGATCAGTCCGGCGAACAGACGCAGCGAGAGGGAGGCTTTAGGGCTGAGGGTGACATGCCTCGTTTTCATGACGACAATATAACGTCGATTATGGGAATTTGCGATACTAAAGTGTCGCTTTTCCACATATACTGGCGCCCCGTGACGTGGCCTGGGCCCTGCCCGACAGCTTCGCTGGCATAGCCATGGCGCTGAACGTGGCCGGCCCACGATGGCGAGGCACCCTGTCGGCCATCTTCGTGCCCGCAGGCATCGTCGCCGAACTGCTGCTGGACCGCCCTGCTCCCGGGCATCGTGGTAGGCTTCTGGATCTCCGGCTACCTGGTGGACTACCTGGACCGCCGCTGGCTCAGACCAGCGGTGCTGTGGCTCTCTGCGGTGGCGGGGGTGGAAGCCATTGTACGGGCCTTGTACTCATAACGGTGGTCAAAGCCAATTTCCATCACCATATCGATTGAACATGCTGATAGGCCCGGATTTTTGTATCTGCGGTGACCAGCGGCACGTTGAGGTGTCGTGCCAGCGCAACGATCATTCTGTCCGCCGGGTCCTTATGAAAATCTCCGGGTAACCGGGTGGACTCAACGCCCACCTGGTTGTCAACCGGAACAAACCGAAACCTTTCGATGGCAGAGGCTGTCTCCAGCCAATCATCCACAGCCATGGTGAGTATAAGACGGCCACCCTTCACCAGCATGGCAATCTCCCACGCTGAAATCGCCGACACCAAGACCATGCCATCCTCAGTGGCAAGCTCATTCTCGACGGCCGTTTTCGCGTTGGGGGACAACTGGCCATCCCCGTTGACCCACCACACAAGCACATGAGTATCCAGGATGATCAAGACGCTGCTTCCCAATCATCTTCTGCCACGGGTTCAGTAGGTGTCCTGTACTCCACCACACTGCCCTTCAACTTCTCCAACGGTGATCGCTGATCCGATCGATAGCGGCGCACCTCAACGGTGGGTTCCCCACGGTCCGTGACCACGATTGAACCACCCGATGTTTCGACCTGACGAAAATACTCGAGAGCCTTGGCCTTGAATTGGGTTTTTGTGACGTGTTCCTGATACATGACACCACCATGGTCATCGCATATAGTCACCAACTTACAGCGGCACAATGACCCCGTCAATCCGCCGTCCCCCCCCTGTCATACCCAGGTATACTCGCCCTAATGCCCACCCCCTCCTGCCCCCTCAACACCCCCCGCATCACCGTGGCCGGTGCCAGCGGTTTTATCGGCACCACCCTGTGCCGGGAACTGGCAAAGGAATACCCGGTGACCGCACTGACCCGCTCCCCCGCTCGGGCCGAGACATCCGACCCCGAGGCCTGCATCCAGTGGCAGCATTGTGACCTCTTCTCCCAGGACGACGTCACCCAGGCACTGAAAGGATGTAACTACGCCATCTACCTGGTGCACTCCCTGGCCCCCTCTTCCCGGCTCACCCAGGCCGCACCCCGGGACATGGACCTGATCCTGGCCGACAACTTCGCCCGGGCCGCCGCCGCCAATGGCGTAAAACAGATCCTCTTCGTCGGCGGCTACATCCCCGACAGCTTCCGCATCTCCACCCTGCTGTGGAGCCGACGGGAAGTGGAAATGGTGCTCGCGGCCCATGGCGTGCCGGTTACCGTGCTGCGCGCCGGCCTGGTGGTGGGCCCCGGCGGCTCAGCCAGCCGACTCATGGTGGAACTGGTGCGGCGCATGGGCGTGCTGTTCATGCCGCCCTCGGCCCGCTCAGTCACGCGCCCCATCGCCCTGCAGGACCTGAACCGCGCCATTCAACATGCCGTGGGCCAACCGGAAAGATTCAACGGCCCCCACGACATCGGCGGCCCCCAGGACATCAGCTACGTGGATGCCCTGCGCACCACCGCCCGACTCCTGAACCTGAAACGCCGCTTCATCATCCTGCCCTGGCTGCCCGCCCGCATCGCCGCCCTGGGCGCCCGCTGGGTGACCGGCACACCCACCGACCTGGTCGCCCCGGTCATCGACAGCCTGCCCCGGGATACGGTCATCCGCGACAACCCCCTGCAACGGCACATCAACCCCGGCGCCATCCCCTTCGAACAGGCCCTGAACGAGGCCCTGGACCACCCCCGGCAACGCCTCAAACCCAGCCCCCGCCAGCCCATCCAGAAACGCACCCGGGCGCAGCTACGCCGCGACAGCCGGGTGCGCTCCATCCAGCGCATCATCCTCCCCCCAGGGCAGGACGCCGCCTGGGTGGCCGGCAACTACTTCCGCTGGCTCACCCAATGCTGCTGGCCCCTGGTGGTCACCGAAGTCATCGCCCCCGCAAGAGAAAACGGCCACCCCAACACCACCCAGCCCGATGCTGGCTACCGCATCCACCTGCGCCGGCCCCGCCTGAAAATCCTGGAACTCACCCACGACCCTGCCGCCAGCCACGCACGGCGCCAGGTCTACCGCATCACCGGCGGCCTGCTGGCAAGAAATGTTGAAGACAAGGGGCGATTCGAATTTCACACCGTGCTGGACGACCGCTACACCCTGGCCGCCATCCACGACTTCGCCCCCGCTCTGCCCTGGTACATCTACCTGTGGACCCAGGCCGTGGGGCACCTGCTGGTGATGCGGCGCTATCAACGGCATCTGGCAAGGCTGGCGCGGTAGGCGGCGGCCTCAGAGCAAACGGATCGCTGCCACCACCAGTCCACCCACTGTGGCGATAAAACCCATGAGCCACAGGAAATGCTGGTCGTGGCGCTTTTCCATGCGATCAAATCGACCATCCATCTTGTCGAGACGCCTATCCATCTGATCCAGGCGCTTATCCACCTGTTCGAAGCGCTTGTCCATCTGCTCAAATCCTTCCCGCATCAATTCCCGCTGATGCTTGAGCTCCTCCTCCACCCGCACCATGCGCTCGCGCAACTCCACCTCATACACCGCCGGTGGCTTGCCCAGGCTCTGCTCGGCCAGCCACTCACCGATGTGGGCCTTGATGAACTCGATGTCCTCTTTGGATAACGTCATGGCGGTCTCCCTGACCTTCAAGAATGGGCTTATGGTTCGATTGTGCCAGAACACCAGCCCAAACTGCATCCGGCCAGCGCTTTAGTGAGCTCAAACCCTGCGCGCCACTCCCCTCTCCCGCCTGCGGGAGAGGGGCCGGGGGTGAGGGCCGCCCATGCCAAAATCACCCCCTACCCCTTCTCCCCCCGCGACGTCCGATCATAAGCCCTGGCCCCCGCCGCCTTCTTCTGCACCTTCTGCAACTCCACCGCCAGATCCTCCCGGGCCTGCTCCAGCAGCGGCACCAGGGCCTCGTCCAGATCCCGTATCCGCGTCAGCCGCTCCGCCAGGGCGCGGGCAAGCGCTTCATGGCCCTCAAACACATCCACCCGGACACGCCCGGCCAGCTCACCCCGCCTCTCCTCGCTGCCCACCAGGGCATCCCACTCCCCCTGCTGTGCCCAGGTGATCCGTTGCCGCGCCAGGCGCTCAAGCTCCGCCGCTGCGGCCAGTACATCCTCCACACCCTGACTCATCACACCCTCCCGTGGGAGCGGCCCTCGGCCGCGAAAAGACATGCCCAAAACGACAAAGCGCCCGGAGTACAACCGGAGTACAAAATGCACCCCGGGCGCCTCAAATCCCTGACATCACTCCGCCGGCCGCGCCGCCGACTGATCACTCACCACCTGAGCGGTGGGATTCTTCCGCACCTCGGCGGGAATGGCTTTCCAGGCCTCGCGGATCTCGTTGAGCAATTGGGTCACCTCATCGAGGATCTCCACATCGTTGCGGGCGTTGGCCGAGACCAGGCGGCGCTGCATGTATTCGTAGAGGTTATCCAGATTAACGGCAATATCGCCGCCCTTGTCCAGATCCAGCCCGCCGCGCAGCCCGCCGATGATATCGAAGGCCTTGCCGATGAACTTGATCTTGGCGCTACGATCCCCCCGATGCACCGCACCGCGGGCTTGGGCCAGGCGGTCGATGCCACCATCGAAGAGCATCTCGATCAGGCGATGCGGATCCGCAAAGGAGGCGCCGGCAGCGCCCACCTGCTGATACTGGTTGATGCCTCTGTGCATGGCTGCTTGATTCATGGTTGGACGCTCCCGGCAGTCTGTAGTCCCATACCCCTGATATCGGCCAGCCAGAGGAAAAGTTTAGCCGCCACACACTCTACTTGTTGTTGCCCGGCAAGGCCTTCAACTGGTTATCCAGAAACTGACTGGTCTGGTTCATCTGGGCGATCATGGCGTCCATGGCACTGAACTGGGCCACATAGCGGGCCTCGATGCGCTCCATGCGGTATTCCAGGCGATCGCGATCATCTGCGAGCCTAGACATCTGTTCCTGCAAGCTTTCCGTGCGGTTATTGATAATGCTATCCCTACCGGTGAACTGCTCCACCACCCCCTGCATCCGCGCAGCAATTCCCGTTTCCTCCTGAGTGAATAAGGCAACCACTGCATCACGATTCTCAGTCAACCGCTCATCCAGTCGGGACTCGTTGATTGCCAGCGTGCCATCCCGCTGAGTGCTGATGCCCAGATCCGCCAGAGCACGAACAGCCCCATCCATGCCGTCCACCGGATTGCTGACCATGCGGGCCATTTGATTCTGAACCCCGCGGAGCGTGGAGTCGCCATTCAGAATACCGCTGGTTTCGGTGTCTGGGTTGTAGGCATTCAGTTCATTCAGCTGACCCCGTAAATCGTTGTAGGCTTCTACAAAACCGCGAATGGCCTCTAACGCCGTACCATCCTGCTCGGTCACCGACACGCGCGTTGTTCCAACGTCATTCAGTGTAAGATCTACACCATCCAGTACGTCACGCAACTCATTGGTCGGGCGAGTCACTTCCAAGCCATCCACCATCACAATGGCATCCTGTGCAGCGCGCAACTGCCTGAAGCCTCCACTGGTATCCTGATCCGCGGTGAGGTCTGTGGCATTAAAGCTGAGTTCGTTGAGCAGTGCTCCCCCACCCGCATTGACTGCAATCTGCGAGATGGCGTTTTGCTCGCCTGTCTGGGCGGTGCTTAGGGTCAGTCGGGGACCATTACCATCATCCACTACCGAGGCGCGAAGATTGCCGGACTGGTCGTTGATCGCAGCACGCAGATCCTCCAGCGTCGAAGCCTCCTCGGTCAGGGTAAAGGTTTCGGTGGTACCGTCCGCCAGCGTAATGGTGACGTCGCCGGCCCCCAATGCCGTGCCGCCGGCCGAGAAATCTGCCACTCCGCTAAAGAGATCCGCACTGGTCGCCAACCGTTGAGATTGTGCCAACTGGGTCACTTCAACTTCATAATTTCCGATCGGCGCATCATCACGGGCATTGGCGGTAACCATCCCTTCGTTCACCACCCGGGTTTCCACTTGCCGGAAATCCCCTGCACTACCAAGGCCATCAAGTGCAGAACCAAAACCCGACAGGGCACTTTTGAGTTTACCCAAACCCGAGATCTGCTCCTCGATGCGTTTTTCCTGGCTGTTGATGCGGTTTTCCCGCGGGGCCCGCTCGGCAGCCACCAACTGATCCACCAGCCCGCGTACATCAATACCGGAACCTATGCCCATGGATGTGATTGTACTCATGACAACCTCCTGCAAACTCAAAAGGGCGGTCAGCGCCACCACCCTCGCCAATATTCGACGAAAGCGGCGCGCGCCGCCTGAATGGACTCAGCGCCGACCTTTTACAAGCAATATCTAAACCAGGTCAGGCCTTCTCCTTCACCAGCAGACCACGCACCTCTTCCATATGCGCCGCCACGGCCAGGATCTCCTCCGGCGGCAACTGGCGAATGACCTCCTCGCTTTGCGAGTCCATCACCTTCACCACGGTACGCCCGGTGGAATCATCCACCGTGAACTGCAGATCGCGCTGGACCACCTGGACAAATTCATTGATGCGCTCAACCGCCGCATCCACCGATTTTTCCAGTTCGGCTGGGCTAGGGGCTTCGGGCCGCTTAGAGTCCTGACTCGGCTGCCCAGCATCGGCATTGGGCACGGGTTGCCCCGGAGGACCGGCATCTACCGGCGAAACCTTGCCGGCCACCTCCTGCCCACCGCCCTGTCGCGTCAGTGCTGGGTTCATGGGTACAACATTCATTCTCGTATCCATCTGCTATCTCCTCCCCCGATGGCGGGGAGAACAAAAGCCCGGGGGACGGTTGTCGCCCGGGCTTTTGTGTTCACCTCAAGCCCCGGGTGTTACTGGAGCAACGCCAGTACATTATTGGGGGCCTGGTTCGCCTGTGCAAGCACCGAGGTGCCAGCCTGCTGGAGGATCTGGGATCGGGTTAAGCTTGCTGTCTCGGCAGCAAAGTCGGCATCGAGGATGCGAGAGCGAGCAGCAGACAAGTTCTCCGAAGCATTCTCCAAATTAGAGACTGTGGATTCAAGCCGATTTTGAATAGCACCAAGGTCAGCCCGGAAGCCCGCAATGTCACCGATAGCCGAGTCCAGTGTGTCCAAGGCGGCACTTGCAGCGCCCTGCGAAGAGAGGCTCAACCCAGAAACACCAAGTGCACTTGCTTGTGCATCAATGCCATCTAATGAAATCTCAATCGTCTGCCCTGCATCCGCGCCAACTTGCAAGTTCAGTGCAGAAATACCGGTCAGAACTTCTTTACCATTAAATGTGGTCTCTTTTGCTACACGATCGATCTCCGATGTAATCTGAGCAACCTCCTTTTGAAGTTGTGCGCGATCAGTGTCTTCGAGTGTACCGTTGGCAGATTGAACGGCCAACTCTCTCAGGCGTTGAAGGTTGTTGTTTATCTCAGCAAGCCCTCCCTCTGCTGTTTGAGCCAGGGAAATACCATCGTTAGCATTCCTTGCCGCCTGATTCAATCCTCGGATCTGGGACGTAAACGACTCAGAAATAGCCAAACCCGCAGCATCGTCCTTCGCACTATTGATCCGCAGCCCCGAAGACAGTCTTTCCAGAGACGTTTGGAGTTGATTCTGTGTAGCATTGAGGTTCCGCTGAGCATTCAGCGAAGCAATATTGGTATTGATAACCTGTGCCATGGTCGTTCTCCTAAGCCTTGTGCGGGCCTCTCTCGGCCCTCTGGGTCTGTGAATCGGGAGTCCGTCACCGGCAGGTTTCGTCCCCCTTCAAGCCCGTTATCGGCACCAGGGCGGCAAGCTTTAGCCGCAGACGGCAAAAAATTTCCGCAGGAAGCTCTTGAAGTTGCCGCGCGTGACCGGAATGGGCTAAAAGCACCGGTTAACGGCAAGATGTGGCCGCTTATCGGGGTGGGGGGACAAGAAATTCCAGATTGAGCTGAAGCGATCCTCGGACGGGGGGGGGGGCGATTTCCAGCGCTTCAGAAAGGGGGAAGGAACATCTCTGATTGCCCGGAATCGCACCAAGGTGTTGTTCGTCAGTTGGCGCACGCCCGGAACTTCGATGCCATGGCACTGCGATGCGGCCTGCGCTGACTGCGGGCAGACCGTCTGAGGCGGGCTGTTGCCAGCTTTACGTGGTGCCAGGAGCGTAGGTGCCGCATCATACCAAGGAAAACGCCAGCAAAGGATGCCATGGCCGCTTGGAGACCGGCGCTGCTACGTGTTTGTGCGCTACGCGGCTTGCCGAAACCACCTCCTGGCCAATCGGGACTGCTTCGCAGCCATCAAGTCAACACGCCAAAGCCGTAATATCGCGCACCTAATCGCAAATGAGAATCATTGCTTATCGGAGACACCCCTGTAAGGGGTCGGCGGCTGTAGCAGGCTTCCATAAGATGATAAACGCTCGGGATGATACTCTATTTCTTTTAAAACCCTCTCAAACCTTTTTGTCTGACATTTTCTTATGGACCTCACTCAAGGTCTGTTCCAGCAGTTTAATCCCTTGATCGCAACCTTTCGCTACGTCTCGATAAAAACCCTGGGCAAGCGACAATCCTTGGCGGCTTGATAGGGACTCATCCTTTTCCTGCTTCTGCAGCACAGTATGAGCACCAATACGTGATCGGGAGGTAAACGCTTCCACCATAACACGAGCAGGATGCTTGAGTCGGCGGAATTTTCGGAAGCGAGTTTTGAGTCGGCTGTTTAGCTTGGCTGCGCCAGGCACGCCTTGTAGCTCGCCATTCAGGTCTTGTAATGATCCCAACTCCCCAGCAAGATGAACAATATCTTCAGAAAGTTCTTTAAACTCGGAAAGCTTCAACCGGAGGCCATGGAGTCTTCTTTTGAGCTCATCAGGCGTCGAGACTTCGAAATCACTTGGCCACAGACCATTGATATCAATGGCTTTATCACTCGCAAACATATTCAAGGCATCTGACAATGGTAACTGCCTCGCACCCTCGATATGTGCCCCACCCTCTGTGGAATTTATCACTCGCAGCTCAGGCTGATTCAGAATAAAACGCTCAAACCAGTGCCGATACACATCCATCTGCGAATTGGTAATGACCTTACCTCCATCATATCCCGGCACCTCACGCCAGCTCTTTCGCTTTTCTTCTGCGATGGAATCCACGGCCTGACGATAAGCGTTACCAGTAACATGTGTCTGGCCACCTGTAAATGCAAGGTCCTGCCCTACCAATATAATCGGATCTGCGGACAAGTTGACAGCAAATGAGAAAGCAGTATTAGCCACTGACCCGCCGGTAGGCAGGACGCCACGCTCTCCACATACTTGAGACATCAGAAGATCCACAGGATGAGTCGAGTGGCAAAAAATCCGACGTCCCGTAAATTGTTTAACAATAAGAGGATGTGTTCCTGCGTCTGCAAGCAAGCTGGCGCCCATCGATTCCATACCTTCAAAATGAGGGAGGTTACCTTCGAAGGGGTCTACTGTTACTACAAAATGAGGTTCAATATCGGCTTTTCTCAGAGTGCGCCATGCTTGCCCTACCGCAACCAGAAGAACTCGATCTTTAAAGGCGCGAATAATTTCCAGGTGTTGATCCAATGAAGGGCCAGCAGAAATCAATAGCAGAGGCTGGCCCTTCCATGCTCCACGTATATCCTGAATACCCGGAGCATCGGCCATATATGGAAGGTTATGAAATGTGTTACTGAGAAAAAGGTCTGCCGCTTTAATCTGAGTCGCCAAATGAACCTTCAGGGTTGTTAGAGCAGATCCCAATACCAATACAAACGGCTTGGCAAATGCCATATATCGACGAGCTATCGCTGGTGGAATCAATGCAGACCATGACTTTATGGTAACTGAATTCAGCGCGCGTACCACCTCATCCACAGCTGTCTGGTGATTGGATTGAACAACCCAAATCACTCTTTCTGAATTGAGCAAATCAGTGATATCGCGATGCTCCAACGCCAATCTGAATGCGGCGATATCAGGCTCTACCACAACGACCTTGGCACGGGGGTCTAGAGATGACAAGACAGACTCAATGTAATACCCAAGGCCAACTCCTAAAACGACCACCACCTCCAATTCAGCAGGATCCAACTCCTTATTCACCAGAGCATTGGCTTCACGGATCGGATCATAAGGACTGTGCAGATAGTAGGCCCCCTGATTGTCCCGGGCTTTCAGGGTCGGCTGTCCACGCCTTCCCATTTCTGATTCCAGATCTTCAAGCGAGCTTTTAGCCGCTAATACACGCTCCGCCAACTTGGGGTTACGGTGGTGCAAAGCCTCTATATTTGCCTGAAAGAGAGACGAAACTTCAACGCTTGCAAAGACGCTCACAGGCTCCCCCTAATGAATATTAGACTGGCTGAGGACATCCCCTACAGCACTCTGAAGCTCTTTCAGTGCAGGGATTAATTCATACTCAACGACATCAGCAACCAGTACAGCATCTTGTGCATCCATCCCCGCCACCATTGGTTCAAGTGCTGCAGCCAGCCGGGACTCAAAATGATGGAAGGCATTGGCAAGATCGGCATTAGCAGAGTCAAGTAGTTTACGAGCGGACGAGGCATATTGTACTAGCCCTCCCAAACCATCTGCCGCAGAAGCCAATGATGATATTGGTTCAACATTGCGCCCAGCCCGCAACGGTACCAATAGGCCTTCAAGCACTGGAATGGAACGTTCGAGATACTCATTGACCTCCTTGCTGCTTTCCTTGAGTATCTCGGACTCTTGCTGATTCATCATAGTGACTCCAGTTAGTTTTTCAGGCTATCAGTCCACGTAACCAAACCGATTCGAGTTTAAAAAATAGACCTCCGGTTATGGCCCTTTTTGATTTTTGCGCCACCGTGGTCATCCCAACTGCTCCCACACAAGAGGCGTACCTCTTTTAAGATCACGATTCACTCGCCTACCCAGCAAGACCTCATAGTAGGAGGGGGATAATCCGCTACCAGGCCGGATAGAACGCATATTTTCATGAGTTAACCTATCCCCTGCCTGAATATCCTCAACCGCATATAGAGAGCGCCGAAACCTCATGGACGCCCGCTCAGCTTCAGTAGGCCCGTAGCAGACGGTTCCCAGCGATTGCCAGGCTCTCTCAGTTTCAATCACGAGTTGCCGCATTTCCCTCGGCTCCAAGGAGAAGGTGGAATCGACCCCGCCATCTGCACGATCAAGCGTGAAGTGTTTTTCTACCACACTTGCACCATGGGCGACAGCCGCCACGGCCACCCCAACGCCCAGGGTGTGGTCGGATAGGCCTACTTCACAGCCGAACAACGCCCGCATATGGGGTATGGTGAGTACATTGCTGTTTTCTGGCGTAGCGGGATAGGTGCTGGTGCACTTGAGAAGTACGAAGTTCTCGCAACCATAGTCGCGCAGCGTACGCACTGTTTCGTCCAGTTCCGCCAAGGTGGCCATGCCGGTGGATAGGATCACGGGTTTGCCTGTGGCGGCCACCTTGCGGATCAGGGGGATATCGGCATTTTCAAAGGATGCGATCTTGTAAGCCGGGGTATCCAGTTCCTCCAGGAAGTCTACTGCGGTGGCATCAAATGGGCTGCTAAAACAGATCATGCCCCGCTGTTTGGCCCTGCGCATAATGGGTTCATGCCATTCCCAGGGAGTTTGGGCCAGCTTGTACAGGTCGTAGAGGCTTGTGCCCTGCCAGGGTGTACTGTCGTCGGCCAGGAAAAATTCGCCTTCCTGGATATCCAGTGTCATGGTATCCGGGGTGTAGGTTTGCAGCTTGAGGGCGTGTGCGCCGCTATCGGCGGCTGCGTCGACGATCTCCAGGGCACGCTCCAGAGATTGGTTATGGTTGCCCGACATCTCGGCAATGATGAAGGGGTGATAACAGCTGGGCTGCTTTATAGTCGAGTTCGCTGCTGTCCTCATGACAACTTGAGTCATTGACCCAGCACCTCTGGGAGAGACGCCAGGTCCGGGATGGTGGTGCGCGCATCATAGCCGGGACGCGCCACCACGGACGCATGCGAGCCGGTATTGACACGCACGGTCATGGCGCCCACACGGTTGAGACCGACGAAATCCTTTGCGGGATTGTCGCCCACATAGACCATGTCGCACCACTCACAGCGCTCTGCACGGCGAATGATCTCGAAGCAGTGTAGCGATGGCTTGGCGTGGCGAATACCAAAGCGATGGGTGATAAAGGTGCGTTTGAACATGGGGGCGAGCCCGAGTGCTTCGATCTTTTTTTGCTGCACCACCTTGTGTCCGTCAGTCACTAGGTACAATGGCCATCCTCCTATATAGTACTTGAGCACCTTGTATGCTAAAGGGAACAGCGTGATCTCAGGCTGGTGATGCCGGTATGTGCGCACGCATGTGGTCACGCGAGTGTTCGAGTGCTGACCATGTGTATGAAGCCATGCGTCAAATACCTTACCCCGACCGTGCTGCAGCAGATGGGCCTGCATGAAGGCGAGCGACTGCGCAGCGTCCCACCCGAATGATGCCTCGCCGAAATGCGCCACAGCGCGAAGACCGCTAGTGACGTAGCTCATTTCGTCGTACAGGGTGTCGTCGAGATCAAAAATCAAAATCATGAAGCACACGATCGACGGGCACACGAACCTGCCGGATCTCGCTCGGGGCACGGTGAAAGATGGGCGTTGTGGTGTCGCCCAACGCTTCGGCCAGGCTCCAGGACAGGGAATCAAGCCCCACAGCGATGGATGCCGTTGAGGCACCGCCGAAGCGCGGATTACACTCGATAACCTGAAGCGCGCCTTCCACAATGATGGCCTGCAGGACCACGGGGCCACGCAGTTGCAGGGCCGTCAGGACGCGCATGGCTTGTTTTTCAAGGACTGCATCCCGGAACGTGGTGGTGACCTGCGATTCGCCTGACACAACACGATCCCGGCGTCGCAATACGACGCCTGCCACCTGGCCATGCTTGTCGATCCAGCCATCTATGCTGATTTCAGGCCCGGTCATGAATGGCTGGAAAATGGGGTCTTTCAGTCCTCGGGCATGTTCGATTGAAGCATCTCGCGAAAGGTCAATCCCGATCCCGCGCGACCCCGCACCAAAGCGTTCCTTGACCACCAATGGAGCGTCACCGAAAGGATCCGGCGTGTCCGCGGCTGGAATGATGGGCAGGTGTGCATCCCTGCCGAAAAGTGCGAATGCCAGCTTATCCCGGCAACGCGCGATGGCTTCTGGCGAGGATACGATCACCTCAATGCCGGCCTGAGCCAATACTGTGCGGTGACGGGCCCAGAAACCCAGCTCGCCGTCACGGGTGGGCAGGACGATTGATATAGCGCGGGCCCGGCATCCTTCGATCAGCTCCGTTAAAAGGTTGTTGCTGAGGCGGGGCATCTGCCAGAAGCCGTCGGCTTCCCATCGGGTAGATACCATGGGATCTGTGTCGCCCGCAATAATCTGGATGTCCTGACCAAGCCTAATAGCAGCGTCTTTCAAAGATCGAATTATAGGTACTTTTCGCGATGAAGAGGTTACCAGCACACTCGTATCCCGTGCCGAGGGACTTCGGCTTCTCGCTTCATGCGAGAGAATACCGTGTATCAAGGCGTCGGCTGGTTGTCCGCCTACCATCACGTGTTTGCGAAGCCTGCCTTCCAAACGATGTCCAGCAGCCTCTAAACCTTTTAGATGAACTACTCTGTGCTCATAGGTTTCAGTTATCAACTTTTTAAGTTGAAGATCCTCAAACGCCAAATCCTGGATCAATAGAAGGTATCGAGAGAAATGATCCAGAAGTGTTTCAGGGTCGCGTTCGAGATGGGGTTCAAGTAGAAAGGAAATCTCGGCGCGCCGATACGGCCAAGAAATGTGCACAAGCCCCCCGTACCCAATCAACTGTCCATGGCGCTCGATAGCTAGAAGAATTTGCTGAGGCTGAAGCACACCCATGTCGGGCCAAACGTGTTCAGCAAAGTAGCGTTGCTGATCCTCCGGTGTGATGGCCGCACTTTGGCGGAGCACGTCCATTTGAGCATTGCGCCACTGACGGATGGATTCGATGTCCTGCGGACCCACTGCACGCAAAGACAAATCCCCATCGTGCAGCCGGGGTCTGGGCATGATTCGATAGTGGTTTTCGGTGAACGTCATTCCACGACCAAGTACGAAGTCAGGGGATTCGAAGGGTCCCGGCGAATTGCGTATCGCGACAGACCCAGCACCTCGCGCACGGCGATGGTTTCACCAGGTAATTCAGGTGTGTTGAGCTCGTCGAAGGCCAGCACGCTGCCTTTGGTCAGGTAAGGCTGGAGCGCTTCCAGGCAATCCCGCGTGGGCTTGTACAGATCGAAGTCAAAATAAGCCAGTGCAACCACGGTTTCGGGATGGTCGCGCAGATAGGCGGGAAGTGTCTCCGTGGCATCGCCTTGCACGAGTTCGTGCTTTTTCTTGTGGGGGATCGGCGAACTTTGAGTGTGGATATCCAAAATGGTATCGAGCTCCTGCATCCAATCGGCCACTACTGCATAGTCACCGGTCTTGACCAGCCCCCCGTCCTCAGCCGCGACCGAGGGAAAACCCTCGAAGGTATCGAAGCCGATGATGCGGCGGTTGTAGTTGAACGGCTCGTGGATGCCCCTGAGTGACGAGAACAGTGCCATATTCTGACCCCAACGCACACCGAACTCCATGATGACACCATGCACCGGGACGATCATTTCGTAAAGTTTTTGAATGAAGTTGATACGTGAAAGCGTCTGCCGTGTGAGATAGAGGCCCAGATTGTCGATCAATTCGCGATCGGGCACACGCGAACACCTCAAGCGCCCGACCAAGTCGAGTTTGCGTTCGGCCTCGGTCATGGTGGATCCACCCAGAGTATGAATGGTCGGCTGATGTGTCATGACGGTTGGCTCTCGGGTTGGGGGCGCAGGTACGCCGTGATGTTTCGTCCCAGACCGACCTCGGCCAGAGACGCATAGAAACGGTTTGCCGCATCAAGGCCAGCCATGCCGATCAAGCGTTCCAGCCCGAGGCGAGCCTGGTGGGCAGCGGTTCCGCGCGATCGATCGGCCACGTAGTTGGAGCCCTCATGGGCGAGATACAAGTCGATGGGGAAATCGCCCTGCAGGGCCAGGCATTGCCAGCCGGTGGCTGCAGCGGTGCGCTTGAGGCTGTCGGCTGTGAAGTAGCTGATGTGGTCTGGGATGGCGATCCAGAACCGATTGGGGATTTGACCGCTCTCCAGTAATGCCTCGTGGTAGGCGTTGCCATCGTTGGGGACCGTCACCACAAGCAGACCATCGGCCGAAACCAGGCGGCGCAGCGACTGCAGCAGGCCTACAGGGTCCAGCACGTGTTCGAGCACGTTGCCCAGCCAGACAAGGTCGTGCTTCTCGCCAGCCGCAATCCTGGCGTCTAGCAACCGGAACACATCGCCCTGCTGTACGAACTGAGCGCAGTCCGGGTTCATTTGCTCGACGCCGGCTCGACTGAAGTCGATACCGGCAACTTGCCACCCCAGCGATCGGAAATAGCTGATGGCAAAGCCTTCACCGCAACCTACATCCAGCATGCTACAGGGGGTCTCGCGGCCCGTGAGCCCCGCAACCTGCGCCGCGCGCTGGGCGATGCGCAGGCTGATGACCTCGGTTTCCAGGGCTGAGTAGCGCTTGCGGTAGTTGCCGGATTCGTTCTGGAAGTAGGTTTGCTCGTAGTAGTCCGCAAGTGCTTGCGGCGATGGCTTGTCTGCAACTTGCAGAAAGCCCAGTTCGTGCTTGCAAAGTGTCGAATCGGCCATATTAACCCGGCGACCATTCATATCCGTCGCTCTCCCGGTAAGTTGCTGATTTTGCGAAAGGTAAAGCACGAAATCAAGTGATTTGATTGCCGGGTTAATATTAACCCGGCGACCATTCATATCCGTCGCGCTCCCGGCAAGTTGCTGATTTTGCGAAAAGTAAACACGAAATCAAGTGATTTGTTTGATTGCCGGGTTAATAGTATGCCTTTTTATTTGGTTATGCAGGTGCGTATCCGGAAGCATTCCGAGTCAAATCGCTAGCGTAGAGCGCTGCCTTCTTCCGAGTAGCCTGTGATCATTTCAAAGTTCAGCGGTTCTCCAAAGGAGAGATCGCGCGCCGCGCGTTGCCCAAGCACAGCGTCGAGGTGCTTGGGTTTTAGACCGTTGGCAGGCCGAATTGAGCGTATGTTGTCGAGCGTCAGCACCTCCCCTTTAGCGATGGGCTTCACCACGTACAGAGATCGGCGGTTTCTGAGCACGCTAGCCTCCGATGTCGTGGGCCCGAAGGTGGGCCTGCCGACGGCCGCCTGCGCGATACGTGCCGTTGTCACCAACTCGGCCAATTCCTGAGGCTCGAGCGAAAAGGCGCTATCGACGCCGCCGTCGGCGCGTGCCAGGGTGACGTGCTTTTCAATGAAGCTCGCCCCCATTCCGACCGCAAGTGCCGATACCGTCGTGCCCAAAGTGTGGTCGGACAGGCCAACCACCACGTCAAATCGCTCGGCCAGGGCCTTGATCGTCACCAGGTTAGTTTCCTCGGGCGGTGCAGGATAGGCCGCTGTGCAGTGCAGCACCACCAACTCGGTCGCACCTGCGTCGCGTGCCTCTTGGATGGCGTCTCCGATTTCCTCCAGCGTTGCCGCCCCGGTGGACATCACGATCGGCTTACCGGTATGCGCGACCTTGCGAATCAGCGGAAGATCAATGAGCTCCGGCGAGGCGATTTTGTAAGCGGGCGCACCCAGTTCCTCAAGGAAGTCTACGGCGGTGTGGTCGAATGGCGAGGAAAAGATCGTGATACCGATACGCCGCGCGTGCTCGAAGATGGGCGCGTGCCACTCCCAGGGGGTGTGGGCCTCTTCGTACAGCTCGTACAGGCATCGTCCGTTCCACAGCCCCCCTTTGACGATGAACTCATCGCCATGATGGTCGATGGTGATGGTGTCGGCCCGGTAGGTCTGCAGTTTGACGGCATCAGCGCCAGCGGCCTTGGCCGCGTCTATGATGCGTAATGCCCGCTCCAGATCGTGGTTATGGTTGCCCGACATCTCAGCAACGATGTAGGGAGGTTCTCCGGTGCCGATAGAACGCCCTGCGATATTGACCCGTGCATTGGCCGATTCGTGTTTCACCTTGCTTTTTCCTGTGAATTAGGTCCCGTGCTGAATGAACCAAATCATATGTAGTCGGGATGAGTAGCGATAATAAAAATCTTATGGGATATCTCGCTGGCTATCGATGACGGGCTTCAGAAATTCGGCACGCTTCCAGTCATCTTCCGTATCGATATCCTGCACGCGCCACCTAGGCAGGATGAAAGGCTTGCTTGTGGGTCCAAACATCGTTCTTTGCTCTAGCCAGGCCTCTGGTCTGCCCCAGTAGAACTGCCCGGCATCATGCAACGCCTGTGGCAGATCTTGAGATCGTTTCTTGAAGTGCTCCGGGAAGAACATATCAACACCACCGTCCTGGCGCTGTGCAAATGCACGAAAGATAGGAGAAGCGAATTCCGTGGCGGTAAAGCAAAAGTCCCAATGACCTTCGGTCAGGGTTTCAAGACCTGCCTTTAGGTCTATTGCTGTAACGAATGGGGCCGTCGCATAGAGACAACAGACGGCGTCGATGCGCCAGCCCTTGTTTTGTGCCCAATCCGTCGCGTGGGCGATGACTTCGGTTGTGCCGGCATGGTCATCTGAAAGATAGCCCGGGCGACGGAAGGGGGCTTGAGCGCCCGCTGATGAGGCAACCGCGGCAATCTCGTCATCATCCGTTGAGACGATAATCTGATCAAATACGCCACTTTCCCACGCAGCCTCGATCGACCATACAATCATCGGCTTACCAGCAAACTCCTTGATGTTCTTGCGAAGGATTCGCTTACTGCCTCCACGAGCGGGGATGATGCAAAGATTCATGACTGAATTGCCTGGGTGACCGCACGGATGATTTCTTCTTGGGTATGGTCGGTAAGCGTGGGGAACATGGGTAAACTGACTGTTTCCCCGTAATAACGCTCCGCCTCAGGGAAATCTCCGTCCTGGAATCCCATGGCTAGATAGTAAGGCTGGGTATGCACAGGGATATAGTGAACATTTACACCCACTCCGCGTTCACGTAGCCGCTCGAACATCGTTCTACGCGACACACCTGCTTGAGGGTTAACTCGGATCGTGTAGAGGTGTCTTCCCGACACACATTCCGGCCGCTGCCAAGGTGTCGTCACGGGCAGATGAACCAGTGCCTTGTCATAGTGCATTGCCAACCTATTACGTCGGGCCACGTAGGTATCCAGACGTGCCAGCTGTTGCAGGCCTAGCGCCGCTTGGAGATCGGTCATACGGTAATTGAAGCCCAGTTCAATCTGTTGGTAGTACCAGGGCCCGTCTGGATTTCCCACCATCTCTTGCGGATCCCGGGTGATGCCGTGGCTGCGCAGTCGTGCCATACGCTTGGCAATTTCCTCATCATTGGTCACGGCCATGCCACCCTCAGCAGTAGTGATGATCTTCACGGGATGAAAGCTGAACACGGTGATGTCGCTATAGCGGCCACAGCCCACCGGTTCGCGTTTGTAGCGACCGCCGATGGCATGGGATGCGTCTTCAATGATATGAAAGCCGTAACGCTTACTCAGAGCATGAATGGCGACCATGTCGCAGGATTGCCCGCACAGGTGAACAGGCACCACGACCTTGGGCAGACGTCCTTCGCGTTCTGCCACGGACAGCTTCTCAGCCAGCGCTTCGGGGCTCATGTTATAGGTAAGGGGGTCGATGTCGACGAAGTCGACCCGAGCGCCGCAGTAAAGCCCACAATTAGCCGAGGCGACGAAGGTAATGGGACTGGTCCAGAGCCAATCGCCGGGGCCAAGGTCCAGCGCCAGGCAGGCGATGTGCAGGGCGCTGGTGGCACTGTTCGCCGCCACACCGTGGGCCGCGCCGCAGTAGTCGGCCACCGCCTGCTCGAAGCGAGGCACCATGGGGCCCTGGGTGAGCCAGTCGGAGCGCAGCACCTGCTCCACGGCCTGGATGTCATCCTCGGTGATGTCCTGGCGACCGTAGGGGATCATGGCTTCATTCCGGCAGCGTGGGGTCTATGTGCTGGCGGATCAAGGTACGCAGCTGCTCCACGGTAAGAAAGTCCTGATTGGTACCGCTGCTGTAGGCGAAACCGGGTTCCACCGGGTGGCAGTCATGGGTCTTGCAGTATTGCTCGCGGGTGTATTTGGAGGCCATGGGCAAGATGGCGAAGTACTGGCCCAGGTCGACCGTGTTATAGCTGTCGCTGTCGGTGATCATTTCCTCGTGGATCTTTTCCCCGGGTCGAATGCCGATGATGGGGTGTTCGCAGTCGGGACCGATAGCCTTGGCTACGTCAGTGATCCGGTAGCTGGGGATCTTGGGGACGAAGATCTCACCGCCCTGGGCATTTTCCAGTGCCCAAAGGACCATGTCCACGCCTTCTTGGAGGCTGATGTTGAATCGCGTCATGGCAGGATCGGTGATGGGGAGGATGCCGGTCTTGCGTTTTTCCAGAAAGAAGGGGATCACCGATCCGCGGCTGCCCATGACATTGCCATAGCGCACTACCGAAAAGCGGATATCCCGTTGGCCGCGGATGTTGTTGGCGGCGGTGAAGAGCTTATCCGAGCATAGTTTGGTGGCACCGTAGAGGTTGATGGGCGCGGCGGCCTTGTCGGTGGACAGCGCGACGACGCTCTCAACCTCGCTGTCCAGGCAGGCTTCAATCAGGTTCTGGGCGCCAAGGATGTTGGTCTTGATGCATTCGAAGGGATTGTATTCTGCGGCCGGGACCTGCTTGAGGGCCGCGGCGTGGATGACGGTGTCGATGCCATGCAAGGCGCGGTGCAGGCGGTCCTGATCGCGGATATCACCAATGAAATAGCGCAGGCCGGGGTAGTCCTTGGTGCTGAAGGTCTGCTCCATCTCGAACTGCTTGAGCTCGTCCCGGGAATAGATCACCAGGCGTTTGATGCCGGGGTAGCGTTCCAGCACGGTGCGGGTGAAGGCCTGGCCGAAGGAGCCGGTGCCGCCGGTGATAAGGATGGATTTTTGGTTGAACATTATCTTGCAGGATTTTGCCTTGGGTGGCTGGATCAAGGCGGCAGCCGTCGCCAATCCATTACTGAAGAGAACCTCTAAGAATCGGATTTTCTGAGAGTCCTATCCTACCGTAACAGAAACAGAAGTCCATGGCTTATAGGCGAAATCTTCATCTCAAAAGCACCATTGATGAACCCTACTCAGACACTACTACTCCACCCCGGCGGGAATTCATACATATTAAACGCCATCGGAATCATGCATTGATCCTTGTGGATAGATCCAGAGCCAGAGGATTTACACCATATTGCTCAAAACAAACTAAACTTAGCCCAATCGGGTTCATCTCAAAATCCCGGACTAAATTGCATTTTTGGTCAATTTTGACCTGACATGCAAATGCTATACTAGTAGTTGAGATTAGCATGAGGTCGTTAAATGGGGCTCGATCTAAACCAAAGACCGAACCCCACCGCCGCCTTCTCAACGAAGTCACCTACCCTTGTAGTAACTGAAGCACATTTTGAGGAGCCTGGTTTGCCTGTGCCAAAACTGTAGTACCAGCCTGCTGCAATATCTGACCCCGAGTAAGTGCCGCCGTCTCTGCCGCAAAATCAGCATCCTGAATTCTAGAGCGGGAGGCTGAAAGATTTTCAGCTGTATTCATCACACTCTGAATCGTAGATTCAAGGCGGTTTTGGATAGCACCAAGTTCAGCTCGCGTCTCAGCCACTTGCATGATTGCCGCGTCGATGGCATTAATTGCAGAGGTCGCATTATCATGACTATCTACTGCAACGCTTGCTAATGACAAGCCGCCACTCACCCCTAAACCACTCGCCTTGAAATTATAGTCACTAAAGTCAATAGTAATAATATTGTCTTCGTTGGGCCCTACTTGAAGTTTAAAATCTGTTCCGCCTGAGGCATTCAAATATGCAATATCATTAAATGTAGTCTGTTCGGCAACTCGGGTAATCTCGGCAGTAAGGGATTCAATTTCATCTTGTATTAAGCCCCTATCATCATCTCCATAGGTATCGTTAGCTGCTTGAACAGCTAACTCACGCATCCTCTGTAAATTATTTGTAATCTCATTAAGAGCACCCTCAACGGTCTGAACCAAGGAAATTCCATCATTGGCATTTCTGGCGGCCTGGTCGAGCCCTTTAATTTGTGCAGTCATCCTTTCTGAAATGGCCAAACCGGCAGCATCATCTTTGGCGCCATTGATGCGGAGCCCCGAAGAAAGACGCTCTAATGATACCTGTAATTGTTTTTGCGTAGTACTGAGGTTGCGCTGAGCATTCAGCGAAGCGATATTGGTGTTAATGACCTGGGACATGTCGGTTACTCCCTCTCAATTCAAGCGGCGGTATACGATGCGCCTATGGTTGCCATGCCTCGGCATTGACCGCTGCTGGAACGGTTATCAACCTGCGCATGCCCCATCAAATGCAACCATCGTGCCACATTGGAGAGCGGGCAAGAATACAGATTTGAGTCATGCTAAACCATTGTTTTAATTTAGAAAATATAGGCATCGGTCGAGCTTACCCCAAGTAGGCAACTTTTATTAGAGCTTGGTGCAAGGGCATAAGCTGCGGGTGATAACGGCTTCATTTTTCCAGTGCATGGCATGATTTTGCCGCCCCCATAGACTGAATGCCTTCATCAGAAGGTGGACACCATCAAATGGACCCTGGGTGCCCAGTACTCTTCTTTAGGACACCCATTTTGATATTGACTCCCACCCACCACCCCACTAAGCTCATCCCATGACCCAACCCCGCGCCTCCCAAATCTGCCTCGATGACACGCCCTGGTATCACGTGGTGTCCCGTTGCGTGCGGCGGGCGTTTCTCTGTGGGCAGGACTCGGTCACCGGCAACGACTATGAGCATCGACGCGGGTGGATAGAGGATCGCGCCCTGGGGCTGGCTTCCGTGTTTGCCATTGATGTGGCCGCCTACGCGGTCATGAGCAACCACTACCACCTGGTGTTGCGGGTGGATGCCCAGCGGTCCAGACACTGGGATGCCAAAGAGGTGCTGTCACGCTGGACGCGCCTGTTCAGCGGCCCGGATGTGGTGCAGCGCTACCTGTCGGATGCTCGGGAGACGCTTTCGGCGGCGGAGATGGCGCGCGCCGAGGAATATGCCGATGAGTACCGCGGCCGGTTGCATGATCTTTCCTGGTTCATGCGGGTCTTGAACGAGTCCATTGCCCGCCGTGCCAACGCGGAGGACAAGGTGCGGGGGCGGTTCTGGGAGGGGCGTTTCAAGAGTCAGGCACTACTGGACGAACAGGCGTTGCTGGCCGCCATGAGCTATGTTGATCTGAATCCGATTCGGGCGGGGGGGTGTGAGGGCCTGGAGGACAGCACGTACACCTCCATCGCCCGCCGATTGAGTCAACCTCAGGAAGAGGCCACGGCCACCCAGGTGGGTGAGGTCGTGCCCGAGCGCGAGGATGACTGCCCTCCCCTGCTTCACAAAACCAACACAAACACCCCCACAGACCCGGCCATCATCAGTGGCATCTTCAATAGTGAGGTCCTGCGTGAGGAGCGTGTGCTGCGGTCGTTGCAGCCAGCTCCGCTGATGCCTTTTGACGGCACGGGCCGATTCGAGGCGGGCATCCCCTTCTCATGGCCGGATTATATGGAACTCACGCAGACCCTGGGCCGCTGCGTTCACCCCACCAAACGGGGACGCATTCTGGAAAGCACACCGAAACTGCTGGCGCGCATGGGCATGGGGACTGAAGCCTTTATCGCGCACGCTGGCGATCTGTTTCATTCCTTTGGATCGGCCATCGGGGCACCGGCGAGCCTGGTGGATCTGGCGGCGCGAAGGCAATGTCGGTATCTGCGGGGTATCCGGACGGCTCGGGATATGTTTGGTCAGGAGCTTTTAGCAGCGTCTTGACCACCGGGCTCCAGTAGCCCGTAGGGGAACGGTCATATCCATCCGGCCGACGTGGAGACAGCAAAGGTCACGTCGCTTGGCGTTCAGCCTATCGCTTCATCTGGCACCCCCAACCAAGCGGTGTCATACTGCCCGCCATGACCTCCGTAATCGAACTCTACGAACAGATCAGCAGCGCCCCGGACGAGAAGACCCGAGCGCGTTTGATCGTGGAAGCCATCGAGCATGTGGAACGCCGTTTCCCGGCCGTGAATGATCTGGCTACCAATGCATCGCTACGGGAAACTGAACTGCGGTTGCAGAAGGAAATCGAGCAGCTGCGGGGGGATCTCCAGAAAGAGATCGAGCAGTTGCGTGGTGATCTTCAGAAGGATATCGAGCAACTGCGGGGGGACCTTCAGAAGGAGATCGAGCAACTGCGGGGGGACCTTCAGAAGGAGATCGAGCAGTTGCGGGCCGAAACCCGGCAGATGGAAGGCAATCTCAGAACCGAGATGAAACGGATCGAGGGCGACCTCAGTACCGAGATGAAACGGATCGAGGGCGACCTCAGTACCGAGATGAAACAGATCGAGGGCAACCTCAGAGCCGAAATGGGTCGCCAGAAGGTGGATACCATCAAATGGACCCTGGGTGCCCTGCTGGCCCATACCGCCCTCATCCTGGGTGGCATGCGCTATTTCTTCGGCTAGGGCTCAGTCGAACTGGCAAGCCCTGTAATGACCCTGCAAACAAAGGCGACCGTGGGAGCTGCCCCCGGCGGCGAAAGGCGGTGTGCACAAAGGCTTGAGCCCCCCGCCCCCCCCAATCGCGGGCAGGCCAGATCCTGCAGCAGGCGGGCACTATTCCCGAGATGGCGGCCACTGCCGGGCGGTATGCACCAGGGCCAATACCCACACGGTTTTTCGCGACCGAGGGCCGCTCCCACGGGAATTTCCCCAGTGGTGACCACTCTTCAAAAAGACTAGACTCACCAAGTCTAGCTAAAAAGATGAGGATGCCAGCATGGATACGGTCAATATCCACGAAGCCAAAACCCAGCTCTCCCGGCTTTTGGCGCGTGCCGCGATAGGAGAAACCGTGATCATTGCCAAGGCGGGCCGCCCCATCGCCAAGCTCACGCCCATCGACACTCCGCCGGCCAGCAAGGCCCGTCGCCTTGGCTTTCTCAAGGGAGCCTTTCAGATCCCCAACGATTTCGACACCATGGGCGGCGACGAGATCGCCAGGATGTTCGGTGGCGACGATCGTTCATGATTCTGTTACTGGATACGCACCTGCTGCTCTGGGCGGCCGCACAGCCAGATCGACTATCGGCAGCGGCACAAGAGAAGCTGATGGACGAGAACAACGCACTCTGGTTCAGCGCTGCCAGCCTCTGGGAAGTGACGATCAAGGCTGGCCTGGGTCGTTCGGACTTCCGCATGGATCCACATCTTCTGAAACGCGGCCTGATTGACAATGGCTACACGGAACTCCCTATCACCAGCACCCACGCCCTTGCCGTCCACCATCTGCCGCCCATCCACCGTGACCCATTCGATCGTTTGCTTGTTGCGCAGGCCGAAAGCGAGGGCGTGCTGCTGCTGACGGCCGATGAGACTGTTGCCCGCTATCCCGGCCCGGTCATGCTGGTTTAGACATAATCGACAGCACTGCTCGGGATATGTTTGGGCAGGACCTTTGGGCAGCGTTTTGACGACAGGGCTCGCAGTGGCCCGTACGGGAAACGATATCAGTGCCCTCCGCTTTTCGCGGCCGAGGGCCGCTCCCACCCTCTTGGCTTCCATTCCATCGGCGGTGGCTTTGGTAGAAAATGATGCTTTGTCAAAGGAGTGACTCATGAGCGATCAAGACAGTCCCCGGCGTACCGATCACGATAGTCCCTGGAAGGATGCCCTGGAATCCTATTTTCAGGAGTTTGTGCAACTGTTGTTCCCGGCGATCCATGGGGAGGTGGACTGGTCGCGGGGGTACAGCCCCATGGACAAGGAGTTGCAGCAGATCACGGCGGATGCCAACAGCGGTCGGCGCCATGCGGACAAGCTGATCAAGGTCCATGCCCGGGATGGGGGCGAGACCTGGGTGCTGGTTCATGTGGAGGTGCAGGGTGAGCCGGAGGATGGGTTTGCCCAGCGGATGTATACTTACCAGTATCGCTTGCGGGACCGGTACGGGGTGGATGTGGTGAGCCTGGCGGTGCTGGCGGACACCAGCCCCGGTTTGTTGAGCTTTGGCGTTCCCCATGACCAAGCTGATCGACTGGGAGGCGCGCTGGGCGGATCTGGAGGTCAGCGAGAATGTCTTCGCCCTGGTGGTGATGGCACAGATCAAGGCCAAGCGTCTGGATGATGGAGAGGCGCGTCAGCGGGCCAAGGTGGGCTTGATTCGTTTGCTGTATGAGCGGGGTTACAGTCGGGTTCAGATTCAGCGGCTGTTCCACATCATCGACTGGATGATCCAGCTGCCCAGGGAGCTGGAACGGGGTTTTCTGGAAGTGGTCTATGCCATTGAGGAGGAAAAGCGTATGCCTTACATCAATACGGCGGAGCGGTTGGGGATTGAGAAAGGGATGGAGCAGGGACTTGAACAGGGGATGGAGAAAGGACTCGAGCAAGGCCACCATCTGGGTGTTGCGGATACCCTGCGTAAGCTGATTGCCTTGAAGTTTGGCGAATTGCCCGCCTGGGCCGATGAATGCCCGAGTCAGGCCAGCGATGAGCAATTGGATGAGTGGGTCGTCAAGATCCTGTCCGCTGAGAGCCTGGAGGCACTCCTGGGCAAGCATTGATCACAGAACCTCCTGGGCTTTTCTGGCGCACGGCGGGCAGTTGCTTGATCAACGTCGGTGGCCATTTCTGTACCGTGCCCCCCCCCCACCACACCGAGGTCTATGTCAAACTAGCCGTAGACCACATCGCTTGACGTTCAGCTTATCGCTTCATCTGGCGCCCCCAACCAAGCGGTGTCATACTGCCCGCCATGACCTCCGTGATCGAACTCTACGAACAGATCAGCAGCGCCCCGGACGAGAAGACCCGAGCGCGTTTGATCGTGGAAGCCATCGAGCATGTGGAACGCCGTTTCCCGGCCGTGAATGATCTGGCTACCAATGCGTCCTTAAGGGAAACTGAACTGCGGTTGCAAAAGGAGATTGAGCAGTTGCGGGCCGAAACCCGGCAGATGGAAGGCAATCTCCGGGCCGAGATGGGGCGCCAGAAGGTGGACACCATCAAATGGACCCTGGGTGCCCTGCTGGCCCATACCGCCCTCATCCTGGGTGGCATGCGCTATTTCTTCGGCTAGGACTCAGTCGAGCTGCCAAGCCCTGGAATGAACCTGCAAACAAAGGCTACCTTGGGAGCTGCCCCCGGCGGCGAAAGGCGGTGTGCACAAGGGCTTGAGCCCCCTGCCCCCCAATCGCGGGCAGGCCAAATCCCGGCAGCAGGCGAGCACTATTCCCGAGATGGCGGCCACCGCCGGGCGGTAGGCACTAGGGCCAATACCCACACGGTTTCGTCATCGATCTCATGCACGAGGCGATAGCTTTCGTACGGTATCAGTGCCCTCCGCTTTTCGCGGCCGAGGGCCGCTCCCACCTACCCGGCTTCCATTCCATCGGCGGTGGCTTTGGTAGAAAATGATGCTTTGTCAAAGGAGTCACCATTACGGGGTGGATG
>NZ_JAJNAN010000030.1:0-35428 GCF_022227565.1 Ectothiorhodospira sp. 9100 | reverse complement strand
CGCAACGCCGGTGCCAAGCTGGATCAGGCAGCCCCCATTGCCCAGCCCGAGGAACTGGCGGATTACGACGCTGTGATCTTCGGCACCCCCACACGCTTTGGCAACATGGCCTCGCAGATGCGCAGCTTTCTGGACCGCACCGGCGGCCTGTGGGCCCAGGGCAAGCTGGTTGGGCAAGGTGGGCAGCGTGTTTACCTCCACGGGGACCGGTGGCGGCGGCGAGACCACCATCACCTCCTTCTGGCACACCCTGGCGCACCAGGGGAAGGCCCACACCATGGCTGGGTGGCCCAATACTCAGGGGCCACCCAGCGCTCCTTGAGGCGCGATGCGTCTCCGGGTGAATGAAGGCACAATACCTTCATGACCCAACGAATGTTCTTTGCCCTGTGGCCCGATGATCCCCTGCGGGATGCAATCCAGGTTCGCGTGCCTGACGGGCATGGCGGGCGCCCGGTCGCCCGGGACAACCTGCACCTCACGCTGGCCTTCATTGGTGCGGCCGATACGGCCTATGCGGAGTGTCTGAGCCAGGCCGCAAGCACGGTGGAAGTCGAGCCATTCGAGTTCGAACTCACGGGGCTTGGGTGTTTCAGGAAACCCGGCGTGTTGTGGCTGGGAGACGTTGTCCCCCGCGCCCCTCTGGTGCGGCTGGCACAGGATCTGAACACCGCCTTGATACCCTGCGGCTTCCAGCCGGAGGCGCGGGAATACCGCCCCCATGTCACCGTGGCCCGCAAGCTGAAGGCCCCCGTGGCACGGGCGCCCATTCACCCTATCCGTTGGTCGGTGGACGGCTTCTGCCTGGTGGTATCCAAACCCGGCCCGGACGGCGTGCGCTACGAGGTGGTGCAGCGCTATCCCGTGTGATCACCATGCGCAAGTGTTTTCCGTCTCGGAGGCGTTGATTCCACCGCGCTGCTCTTCGCTGGCGGGCTGGGAGCACTTCAGACTGCCTCGCTGGTCGCGGCGGTCCCATTTTCCATTATCATGGTGCTCATGGGCATGGCACTGATTCAGGCCCTGCGCTCAGACTCCACCCTGCCGAATTGACAACCAGGAGTTGTTCCAATGACGGCCACACCCGATACGCCCTCCCATGACGCGTCGCCCCGGCTACTGCCCGGGATGCCCTACCCCCTGGGCGCCACCTTTGACGGAGAGGGCACCAACTTCTCGGTGTTCTCGGAAGTGGCAGAGCGGGTGGAGTTGTGTCTGCTTGATGAGCAGGGGCAACAGACCGAATCCTTTGACCTGACGGAGGTCTCGGCCCTGTGCTGGCATGGCTATGTGCCCGGCATCGGCCCGGGGCAGCGCTACGGGTTTCGCATTCACGGCCCCTGGGACCCGGAGCAGGGTCTGCGGTGCAATCCCCACAAGCTGTTACTGGACCCCTACGCCAAGGCGATTGTGGGGCGGGTGAAATGGAACGAAGCGGTGTTCCCCTACCGTTTCGATGATCCCGACAACAGTTTCAACGACCAGGACAGTGCCCCTCATGTGCCCCATTCCGTCGTCGTGGATACACACTTCGACTGGGGGGAGGATCGCCATCCCCGCACGCCCTGGCACGAGTCCCTGATCTACGAGACCCACGTCAAGGGCTTCACCATCCGCCACCCGGATATCCCCGAGGCGGTGCGCGGCACCTATGCCGGCCTGGCCCATCCAGCCGCCATCGAGCATCTCAAGTCCCTGGGCGTCACGGCGGTGGAGCTGATGCCGGTGCATCAGTTCATCCATTACTCACACCTGGAGGAGAAAGGCCTGCGCAATTACTGGGGCTACAGCAGCATCGGCTATCTGGCACCCCACAATGAATATGGCTCCAACGACGATCCCAATGAGCTGCTCCGGGAGTTCAAGGGGATGGTCAAGGCACTGCATGAGGCGGGACTGGAGGTGATTCTGGACGTGGTCTACAACCACACCAGCGAAGGCAATCACCTGGGGCCCATGCTCAGCCTCAAGGGAGTGGACAACGCCGCCTACTACCGGCTGATGCCCGATGCCCCCCGTCACTACATGGACTACACGGGCACCGGCAATTCCCTGAACATGCGCCATCCCCATGTGCTGCAGTTGATCATGGACTCGCTGCGCTACTGGGTGCAGGAGATGCACGTGGATGGCTTTCGCTTCGACCTGGCCTCGACCCTGGCCCGGGAACTGCACGAGGTGGACCGGCTCTCGGCATTCTTCGACATCATCCAGCAGGATCCCATCATCAGCCAGGTAAAGCTCATCGCCGAGCCCTGGGACATCGGCGAGGGTGGCTACCAGGTGGGCAACTTTCCGGTGCTGTGGTCGGAGTGGAATGGCCAGTACCGGGACACCGTTCGGGATTTCTGGCGCGGCGAGGATCGGCCCCTGGGAGAATTCGCGTACCGTTTGACGGGCAGCCCCGACCTGTATGAGACCTCCTCCCGGCTACCCCATGCCAGCATCAACTTCGTCACCGCCCACGATGGTTTCACCCTGCGGGATCTGGTGTCCTACAACCACAAACACAACCAGGACAATGGCGAGGATAACCAGGACGGCG
This sequence comes from Ectothiorhodospira sp. 9100, assembly GCF_022227565.1. Lineage (NCBI taxonomy): Bacteria > Pseudomonadati > Pseudomonadota > Gammaproteobacteria > Chromatiales > Ectothiorhodospiraceae > Ectothiorhodospira > Ectothiorhodospira sp. 9100. Next base: position 32,883 of record NZ_JAJNAN010000030.1, on the reverse strand, counting down.
CCGATGACAATCGCTCCTGGAACTGTGGCGAGGAAGGCCCCAGCGATGACCCGCAGGTGAACGCCCTGCGAGCCCGGCAGCAACGCAACTTCCTGACCACCCTGATGCTGTCCCAGGGTGTGCCCATGCTGCTGGGGGGAGATGAACTGGGGCGCACGCAACAGGGCAACAACAACGTGTACTGCCAGGACAACGAACTGGCCTGGTATGACTGGTCACAGGTGGACACGTCGCTGCTTGAGTTCACGCGCCGTCTGGTGCGTTTTCGGCATGATCACCCGGTGTTCCGGCGGCGACGCTTTTTCGAGGGTCGGGCCATCCATGGCCACGATGTGGAAGACATTGCCTGGTTCACACTCGACGGGAAGTGTATGGAAGAGGATCACTGGGGAGAAGACTTTGCCAGATCGCTGGGGATATTCATCAATGGTGAGTCCCTGCCCTCCCCCGGTCCACGAGGCGAGCGTATCGTTGATGATCGATTTTTTCTGGCCTTCAACGCCCACCACGAGCCCCTGGAGTTCACCTTGCCCGAGGCCAGCTGGTGCAAACGCTGGCGGGTGGAACTGGATACCGCCGAGGGATGGGTCGATGAGGATCGGCATCACGACGCTGGGGGCACGTCACCGTGGAGGCTCGCGCCATGGTCCTGCTGCGACGGGCCGGCGAGTGATCGCTGGTTCGCTGACTCCCCGGCCTTGGTGCGGGGAGCGGCATCATCGCCGACCTCTACCGCGTCATCGCTCACGGATATAGACCGGTTTGGGTAGCTCTGATAGAACAGCTGAACACCGCCAACTGTACAGGTTGGCTGTCGGCATGCGATAAAGGGTTGGTTGACCATACTCCTGCCGGTGCCGAGAGTGGAGGCAAGCCACAATGGATCAGCGTCCACCGAGGCAACTGCCGACCAGTGGCAAGGCATCGCCAGAGTCCAACGCCCCCTTGCCCGGCGGTGAAGAGCATTACCGACTCCTGGTCGAGCAGCAGAATGACTTGGTCGTCAAGGTCGATTGCGAGGGCCGTTTCCTCTACGTGAACCCGGGCTATTGCAGCACCTTCGGGAAGCGCGAAGAGGATCTGATCGGCCAACGTTTCATACCCCTGGTTCATCCCGATGACCAGGCCCAAACCGACGCCGCAATGAAACGGCTCTACCACCCGCCGCACCGCTGCTATCTGGAACAACGGGCCCTGACCCAGGATGGCTGGCGCTGGTTTGGTTGGTCCGATGTGGCCGTGCTAGATAAGCGGGGAGAAATCACAGCCATTATCGGTGTCGGTCGTGATATCCATGACGGCAAACTCGCGGAACTGCAACTCCTGCAGACTCAACGAATGCTCGACCTCGCCCTTGAGGCCGGCGGCATCGGCACGTATACCGCCAATTTCAGCACTGGCCAAGTGTGCCCGGACCAGCGTTATCTGGCCCAGATCGGCTATCAACCCGGCGAGATCGTCATCACCGACGAGTGGTGGCGGGCGAATGTCCATCCCGAGGACCTGGCGGCCTTCGCCGAGCAAACGGGGCAAGTCATTCACGGTGGTGTGGATGACTTCACCGCCGAGTACCGTTTCCGGCATCGCGATGGACGCTGGATCTGGCTACAGGACCACGCGCGCGTTTATGAACGCAGTGCAGACGGAATCGCCGTTTCAGTCAGTGGTTTGCGGATCGACATTCACCGGCGCAAGGAGGCCGAGTTGCGCCTCGCCTACCATGCTGACCATGATCCACTGACCGGACTGCTCAATCGGCGTGGCATGTGGCATGTGATCCGTGGCATTCAGGCACAAGGACAGCGGGGACACCACACCAATGCGATCGCCATCCTTGATCTGGATTTTTTCAAACGCGTCAACGACACCTATGGCCATCTCGTGGGCGACCAACTGCTCCAGGAGGTCGCCATGGTGCTCCGAGCCAGTACCCGCGAATCCGACTGGGTCGCGCGCTGGGGTGGTGAAGAGTTTCTGATCCTGATGCCCGATACCAATGTGGCCCAGGCACGGAGTTTCATTGAGCGCCTGCGCCAGCAGATCGGGGTGGCGCCTTTTTTGATCCGCGAGCACTCGCTCCGCATCACCGTCAGCGCCGGTCTCGCCTCTTCACATCTTGAAGAACACGACAGCCATGAAGCCTTCGTCAGCCGTGCCGACATGGCGCTCTATGCGGCCAAGAAGGCCGGCCGCAATCGGGTCTGCACCGAGACCGAGGCGGACCAGGATTGAGTTGAAAGCCAACTCACCCTGTGCCGTTGAAGCCGCCGCGCAGGCGCAGCGCTGGAGCGAACTCCTCTGTGGGTATCAAGGGCAACCACTATTCTCTTTCCTGGTCCATGACCCTTGTATACGGATTACCGTCGGGGCGCAGAATGCTGTGCCCGATATCGTGGGCATCACCCGAGAGCACGGCATCAACCGCCGCCGGGCTCGCCAGCGTAGGGCACGTGGGCCAATCCCACCAGGTCGCGATTGAAGGTGATCAGGTCGTCCCGATCGAGGTCCGCCAGGCGTGCCCGGCCAGTGGCACGAGCCAGCACCTGCATCAGCTGCAGGGAGGCCCCGAGGAAGCGGGCAAGTCCGGCGCTCCCTGCATCCGGATCTAGGCGCTTGCGCAGCTCCGGATCCTGAGTCGCGACGCCTGTTGGGCAACGGTTGGTGTGGCAGATGCGCGCACCCACGCAGCCCACCGCCTGAATGGCACTATTGCCCAGCGCAATGCCATCGGCGCCAAGCGCCAGGGCCTTGACGAAATCTGCCGGTGTGCGCAGTCCACCGGTGATGATCAGGGTGACCTTTCCGCTCGCACCGCGAAGGTCCAGATAACGCCTTGCGCGCACCAGCGCCGGAATGGTCGGCACGCTGATGTGATCCCTGAGCAGGGCCGGCGCGGCCCCGGTGCCGCCCCCGCGGCCGTCGAGGATCACATAGTCGGCACCCGCCTCAAGCGCGAAGGCCAGATCCTGTTCGATGTGGTTCGCGGAGAGTTTGAAGCCAATGGGAATGCCGCCGGTCTTCTCGCGGACCGAATCCGCAAATCCCCTGAAATCGGCAGGCGTTTCCAGGTCCGGGATCACCGGTGGCGACACCGCATCCTGACCGGCCTTGATGCCGCGCACCTTGGCGATCTCTTCCGAGATCTTGGCGCCCGGCAACACGCCGCCGACACCGGTCTTCGCGCCTTGGCCACCCTTGAAGTGGAAGGCCTGGACCTTCTCGAGCACCTCCTCGGAGTAGCCATAACGCGCCGGCCCCAGTTCGAAGAGGTAGCGCGAGTTCTCGGCCTGCTCTTCCGGCAGCATCCCGCCTTCGCCTGAGCAGATGCCGGTACCCGCCTGTTCGGCGCCTCGCGCCAGTGCGATCTTGGCCTCGCGGGACAGCGAGCCAAAGCTCATGTCCGTGACCAATAGCGGCATCCCCAGACGCAGCGGGCGCCGGGCCTCCGGCCCAATCACCAGCGCGCTATCCACATCCACATCGCTGGGGAGCGGGCGGCGCGCGAACTGCGCAGTGAGGATCTGGATGTCATCCCAGGATGGCGTGCGATCCCGCGGCACGCCCATGGCGACCGTGGGGCCCATAGCGCCCACCTCCTCCAGCCCGCCTCGCGCAAGGGCATGGATGAACTCCACATGGGGTTCCGTCTCGCTGTTGCGCGGCGCGGGAGCGGCATCATCGCCGGCCTCTTCTGCGTCCTCATCAAGGCCACCAAATTCCTCTCCCACCGCGCTCTCCGGCACTTGGGCGTGGGTGCCATCGCAATAGGGAAGATCGCCCGACTGCTTGCACATGCACAGCCAGTTCTTGCCATCCTTGCGGGGCTTGAACGCGATCGGCTCCATGCCGGTCCCCTGGTGCGACCCATCGCAGAAGGGTTGATCGCTGGAGCGCCCGCAACGACAAAAGTAATACTCCTTGTCCGTTTCGAGCGGGACACCCGCGGGTTTTACTGCCGCTACGATTGGCTTTGTCATCCAGCTCCCCAACAGTGAACTCAGGACGTGCGAGTAGTTTTATTCCAAAACGACCTGAAGCCACAATACTCCATCATTTTGGTCATGTGCATGTGCACCGCACTGGCGCCATGGAAGCCATCACCGGCACCGCCGCACAAGGTCTCGTAGTGCTGGTGGACATCATTGCCATCGGTCTCTTTCATTGGAGCCTGCCGAACCGTTCAACGCCCCCCAGGAGACGACAAGCGCCACCACGATATAACCCGAGAGCACCAGGGCGACGGATTCCATCGTGGCGGAGGCATCCAGGGCCAGCCCCACCGTCACCGGCATGATGGCGGTGGAGATCATCATGGCCGAGTGAACCATGGCACGGATGGCACCCAGGTGTGCCACGCCATAGAGCACCGGCCACAGTGCCCCCAGCAGCGTGCCGGCACCGCCGATGGAGGCCCCCAGGCAGACCATGAACACCCACGCCCAGAGCGGATGGTCCAGCCATGCCACCACCAGCAGTCCGATCAGCATGGGCAACAGAAACACCCGCAACATCAGTCGTGGCCCATAGCGGTCCAGTACCACGCCGGACACCAGCAGGCCCGCCACGTGTGCCAGCGCGAAGCCGGTGAAGGTGCTCGCCAGCCAGTGCAAGGACCATCCCTTGCCCTCCCCCAGATGGGCAAGATGGAAGATCATGGCGGTCACGATCAAGGGAGGTGCCAGCACCACGGGCAGAAGACGGTAAAACCGCAAATCTCGCAACACCTCGCTGCGGGACCATTGCCGAGGGCTGGCAGGCACGCCGGCGGGGTGCGCCGAACCTGTGCTTGCGGACATGTCTTCGCCACGAGCGCCACCACGCCCATGTAGCAGCCAGAGCAGCAAGGGGATAAAGAACACCAGCATCGCCACCGCTGAGGTCAGCCAGGTATGGCGCCAGCCAATCAGGGCGATCAAGGCCACGCCAGCGGCGGGCATCACGGCCTCGGCCAGAGGCAGACCCTTGGAGGCGATACTGACTGCCTTGCCCCGATTGACCTCGAAATACCGGCCCATGCTGGTGGAGGCCATGTGCATGAACAGGCCCTGGCCAAAGAGTCGCAGCAGGAAAAAACCCACCCCGAGCATCAGCGCGGAGGCCGCCAGGCCCGTCACGAGTGCCCCGGCCGCCACACCCACCCCCACCAGCACGGCGAATCGCTGCAGGGACATGCGATCGATCCAGGCCCCCGCCGACACCATCAGGATGCCGCTGCTCAGTGTGGCCAGGGAATACAGCAGGCCGTACTGGCCGTGGGTGAGATCGAAGGCCGCACGCAACTCGCCACCGAACACCCCGACGTAGAAGGTCTGTCCGAATCCGGAGAGGGCGGCGGCCAGCACACCAAAGAGCAGAAAGCGCCAATGGAGGGCGACAAAGCGAAAATAGTCAGTCATGGGGAAGCGAAGTGTACTCAATCCGGAGCGCCAGAGGCGAATCAGTATTTCAATCGCGTCTCCTGCTCCATGAAGCCGGATCGTATTGCACCCCGCTACTTTTGCTTGCTAAATAGCCTTATCAACACATTTCAGGAACTTGTTTAAGCCCTCGTCATGCAGGCCATACCCACCGGGTTGCTTGTCAAGGCCACGACCACTGGGGGCGCCGCCTCAGACAAGCAACCCGCAGCAAGGCGGTTGGGTGCCTTCACTACAAGGCAGGTGCCCCCGCGTCGAGATTGTCCCATGCCCGGTTTCCGGGCTTGATCATCGCGTTGATCCAGTCGCGCAGAGAAACGCCATGTGCGCCCACCGCATAGAAGCGCTCATCCGATGCTAGGAAGGTATGAAAACTGCCATCCTCGATGAAGAACCTGTAGTTCGGTACGGATGCCGTCTGGCGGACGATGGCCTGCAGTCCGGCATACCAATCAGAGGCGATGTCCTGCTCAGAGGCGATAATCGGCTGCTGGGCTAAAGGGAGGCTGGCCGCATAGAACTGAATCTGCACACTATCCAGATTCGGCGACACCGAAGCGAGGCGTGCATCGGGCCGGTAATCGCCCAATGCCCGAAAGATCGATGGCTTGAAGGCCAGCGCGTTCCCTGAGGCACCGCTCAGGAATGCGTCGGGGTGTCTGAAGGCAGGCACCCAGGACGGCAACCCATCGGCAAAGCCCCAGCGCTCATTACGGCTGCCGTCGTAGATCACGTGGCCATAAAACTCATCGGTCTGCACACCTATGGCAGAGTCCGAGATCAGATTCAGGCGCGTACGGGGACTCGTCTCCTCTGCGATGTAGCTGAAGGCCAGTGTGGCACCATAACCACCCGCACTCACGCCGGTCATGGTAACGTCCTTGGCACTTGCGAAATCTGCCACCAATCGCTTCCTGTTCTTTCTCACGCTCGTGTTCAGCATGTGAATGGTGGCCAGAAGATTGTCAACGCCGCGGTGGTGGATCGTCCAGGATTGGGATCCTGTTGTGGTGGCGAGCTCATATTCTGTATCCCGGGTACCAAAATGGATATCGCCGGTGCAGTAGGGCACAAAGACCTTGGTGTAGTTGGCGAAGGGATTGTCGGGGTTGTCGGAATCGAGCACCCCGCCAATGTTGGCCAGATCTTCCACTGTCTCGTCAACGGTCTGGGCATAAACGAATTCCCCGCTTAGCGGCGCACCGATGCAGGTCTCGGCGTTCCAGCATGCGCCACCTCCGTCCATGAAGAACAGGATGCGGTTGGGATTGCCCTGCTGCACGAAGAAAGCAAAGTCGGCATTCGCAGGTGCAAGATTGTCGGGGCGTGGTCCCAGTGTCGGATCAATAAGGGTCGGCCCGCCGGAGCAGGATGGAGAAACATCCCGCTGGCTGCCATCCGCGAGCAACACGGTCATGCTACTCGGTACCTCAATACGCTGCCAGGGTTGGCCAGCGAACGCTGCTGGCGCGAAACCGACTGCGCCAAGCCCCAGCAGGAGCGCCCCACCGCTAAGTACTTTTTTCAAATAGAACATCCTGATTTCTCCCTTTTGATCGTTGTCCGAGCATTCCCCGCGTCCTGCATGCCTCCCGCTAACCGAAGGGCGGCCTGTGCAATCCGCATCACCAAGTACTGGCGTAATCCACCGCTCTGGAACGCCATACATGGCATGCCCAGCTTACTGCAACGAGCTTGCGTTACGCCAATGGCTCATGACGGACCCAGTACGTGCTGTAAAGCCGCTATAGCAGGATTACTGTTGCCAGACCGAGGAAACTGAGGAATCCGACGATATCGGTGACGGTGGTCAGGATCACCGCGCCGGAAAGTGCGGGGTCGATGCCGACTCGCTTCAGCCCGAGCGGTATCAATACGCCGGCCAGGGCCGCAATCAACAGGTTCAGGATCATGGCGCTGGCGATCGTGACCGAGATGCCGGCACTGCCAAACCAGAGGTAGGCGACGAGCGCAACGACCAATGCCCAGGCAATCCCATTCAACGCCCCGACGGCGATCTCTTTTCCTATCAGCCAGCGGATGTTCGCCTTGGCGATCTGATCGAGGGCAAGTCCGCGGATCATCAGCGTCAGGGTCTGGCTGCCGGCAATACCGCCCATGCTCGCAACAATCGGGAGCAAGACGGCGAGTGCGACGATCTGGTCGAGTACCGCTTCAAAGCGACCGATCACCGCCGCGGCCAGGAACACGGTCATCAGGTTGATACCCAGCCAGAGGCCCCGCCGTCTGGCACTGGGCATCACCGGGGCAAACAGATCCTCATCTTCGTCAAGGCCCGCCCTGTTCAACAGGACCTTGTCGGATTCTTCTCGAATGATATCGACGACATCATCGATCGTGATGCGTCCGAGCAGATGGTCCTCCTGGTCAAGTACGGGGAGCGAGATCAAGTCGCGGCGTTCGAACAGCGCCGCGACCTCGTGTTCGCTCATGTCGGCGCGGACGACTACCGTGTCCTGGCGCATGAGTTGCCCCACGATAGCCTGGGGATCACTCGTCAACAGCCTGTCGACCCCCAACGTGGCCAGGTAATGTCCCTGTTCATCGATGACCATCAAGGTATCGGTATGCGGTGGCAACACCTGGTGCCGACGCAGCCAGCGCAACACGACTGCGACCGAAACATCCGGTCGAACGCTCAACACATCGGTACTCATCAGGCGCCCGGCCGTGTTCTGACCAAAGGTCAGCACCGCCTGGAGCCGCTGACGATGGTCACCATCGAGGGTTTGCAGCAGCGCGGTATGGCGCTCGTCCGGGAGTTCTTCGATGACCTCGGCAAGATCCTCGGGCGCCATGCTCCGCGCTGCAGCCACCAGCTCGACGTCATCCATCTCTTCGATGATGCTGGCACGGGCCTCATCGCGCAGGTGGCTGAGAATCTCGCCCTCCTGCTCGGCCGGAATCACGTCCCACAACCCGCTGCGCTGATCGGGTGGAAGTGATTCCAGCAGATCAGCGACCTCTGCCGCATGCGCGGCTTCCAGGTGCTCGACAATGTCGTCGCGGCGTCCGGCGTCAAGGTGCTCGACCACTTGGGCGAGCAACTCTGCCTGGGTCGTTTCGGGTGGCTTGGTATTGGCTTGCGCCACTGTCTCGTCGATCATGATGGTGTCCACTCCGGGGGGGCGCTGAGAGGTGTTGTGACGCTATCCTTGGCCGGATTGAGCGCCGCTGGACTGCCCCGGCACCCCGGGCTGCAACTGCTCGAAGAGGCTGTCCACAGTGAGAGCCAGGAGTCCGATCATGACGGCCCCCTGGATGATGTAGGCGGTGTTGCCGTTGACGATGCCGGAGATGATCGGATCGCCCAGGTTACTGGCCCCTACGGTCGCGCCCAGGGCCGCAGTGGCCACATTGACGGTCACCGAGGTGCGGATACCCGCCAGGATCACCGGCGCCGCCAACGGCAGCTCCACCTGGAGCAACACCTGCCTTGGGGTCATGCCCATGCCGCGAGCCGCCTCCAGCACCTCAGCGGAAATGCCCTGGATACCCGCCAGGGTGTTGCGCACGATGGGCAGCAATCCATACAGCAGCAGGGCCACGATCACCGGCCCCGTGCCAAAACCCAGCACGGGCACCGCCAGCGCCAGCACTGCCACGGGTGGGAATGTCTGACCGATGGAGGCCAACTGCGCCACCATGGGCATGAAATCGCGCCCGGCCGCCCGCGTGACCGCCACCGCTGCCGCCACGCCCACACAGGTGGCCAGAAGCGCAGCCACCGCAACCATCAAGACATGCTCACCCAGCAAAACCCAAAAATGCTCACGATCGTAAATCACCTGGCGAAGATCTGGCTCGAACAGGCGAAACAACGGTTCCAGGGTTGTCATGCCCACCGCTAACAGCAGCAGCGCAGTCAGCCAGATCAGTGGCACGGCAAAACGCCAGCGCGAACGCCCGTTGACCGAACCGGGACCGTTGAAGGCCGCTTCACTCATGATGTGCCTTTTGCAGCAGGGCATCCAGGGAGAGTCGTCCCACGGGGGCGTCAGCGTCATCCACCACGAGCAGATGGCGAGTTTGATGCCACAACATCAGTGACAGGGCCTGGTTCAACGTGGCCTCCCGGGACACCCACGGGGCCTCGCCAACTTCCGGCGTGATGGGCTGCATGCGCTCCCCCACCCGGACCAGGGCTGCTTCCTTGAGTCCCCGATCGTCACCGCCCAGCAAGGACGCCACGAAATCATCCGCCGGCGCCCGCAGCAGTACGATAGGGCTGCCCTGCTGCACGATACGGCCCTCGTGCATCACCACCAGACGATCGGCCAACGCCAGGGCCTCATCCATGTCGTGAGTGACAAAGACGATGGTCTTGTCCAAGCGATCCTGCAGATCGCGTAACTCCACCTGCAGGGTCTGGCGGGTAATGGGGTCCAGGGCCCCGAAGGGCTCGTCCATCAGCAGAATATCCGGATCGGCCGCCAGGGCCCGTGCCACCCCCACGCGCTGAGCCTGACCGCCTGACAATTGGTGCGGGTACTTGTGGGCAAATTCCGGTGGCAGCCCCAGCAATGCCATCAGCGCCTCCACCCGGTCCTGAATCCGTGAACCGGACCACTGCAGCAGGCGGGGCACCAACCCGATGTTCCGGGCTACCGTCCAGTGGGGAAACAATCCGGTACTCTGGATGGCATAGCCAATGCGACGACGCAACTGATCCTCCGGGAAATCACGGATCGGCTGACCATCCAGATGGATCTCACCCTCGCTGTGCTCAATGAGTCGGTTGATCATGCGCAAAGTGGTGGACTTGCCGCAGCCGGACGTGCCCACCAGCACACAGAATTCACCCCGCTCCACCCGCAGTGAGATGCGGTCCACCGCCGTCTCGTCGCCAAACCGGCGGGTCACGTCAAAGAGTTCGATCATGCGGCCTCCCGCCGTCGCAGTCGTTCGGCCAGGGCACCCAGCAGCGCATCCGCCATCAGCGCCATGGCGATAATGGGCAGTGCCCCCAGCAATACCAGATCCATTGCCGCCTGCCCCAGCCCCTGGAAGATGAAGGTGCCCAGCCCACCGGCGCCGATAAGGGCCGCTACCGCCGCCAAGCCGATGGCCTGAACAGTGGTGATGCGGACCCCCTCCAGCATCACCGGCAAGGCCATGGGCAGACGCACCTGGAAGAAGACCTGCAGACGACTCATGCCCATGCCACGGGCCGATTCGATCACGCCCGGGTCCACCCCTTCCAGGGCCACGTAGGTGTTGCGCACCATGGGCAGGAGACTGTAGGCCACCAGGGCCAGCCAGGCGGGTGCCCAGCCGATCCCACTCACACCCATAGCGCCCAGCCAGGGCACCTGATGACTCAGCCAGGCCAATGGCGCCAGCAGGAGCCCGAACAGTGCGAGGCTGGGGATGGTCTGCAGAAAGTTCAGCACCCCGAAGCCCAGTCGACGCAGGCCATCGAAACGACGCATGGTCAGCGCCATGCCCAGGCCGATCACCAGACTGGCCCCCACCGCCGCCCCGACCAGGGCCAGATGGTAGGACACGGCCTCCAGAAACTGATCGCTTCGGGCCTGGTATTCCTGAGCCAGTGCCAGCGGTGTAAGCCAATGGCTCAGGGCAATCCCCCAGGCCACAAGAACGAATACCAGCAGGCCCCACACCCACACGCGCCTTAATCTCAGCCGGATCCGCAACTCCACCAGCACCAGCAACCACAGGAACAGCAACACCCAGAAACCAGGCCCGATGCCCACCCGCGCCTGGGGCAGCTCTGGATCCAGCACGGCAACGACGGCACCGGACAACCACAAGGGCATGGCCATGAGCAGCCCCACCACCATCCCAAGGCTGGCCCACAGTCTGAAGGCTGTGGGACGCCAGGCCAGCCAAACCACACAGACCATGGGCAGGGCACCCACCAGGGTGACCCACCACCCCAGGGCCTCAACCGGATTCAGGGGGGTCCCCTGCACCAGCCGGTTCGGCGCCACGCTGAGGGCGTCCAGTCCCAGCCAGGCCAACAGGCCCAGGCTCATCAGGCTGACCAGGACCCGATTGGGCCTGGCATCACGGATCATGGCTGACCTACTCGCTCAGGCCTGAGAGAAAATCCGCTGCGACCCGCTGGGGAGACAGCCCCTGCACAGCCACCTGGCCGTTGAGTTGCTGCAGGGTCTCCATGTCCAGCGCTCGGAACACGGGCTCCAGCAGATCAGCAATCTCGGGAGAGGCCTCGAGAACGGCCTGCCTCACCACCGGTGCCGGCTGGTAAACAGGCTGCACACCCAGGGTATCCTCCAGCACCACCAGGTCCAGGGCCTGCAGGCCACCATCGGTCGCGTAGGTCATGGCGGCGTTGACCCCGCTGGTCTGACGGGCCGCCGCCCGCATCGTGGCGGCGGTATTGCCGCCGGACAACACCAGCAGTTGATCGGAGCGCAGTTTGAAACCATAGGCCGACTGGAAGGCAGGCAGCGCCTGCTCCGACTCAACGAACTCGGCACTGGCGGCCAACTTGAATTCCCCCCCATCATTCAGGTACCGGGACAGATCTTCCAGAGTGACAAGCCCATGGGCCCGAGCCAGGTCGCCACGCACACTCATGGCCCAGGTGTTGTTGGCATCAGCCGGGGTCAGCCAGATCAATCCGTTTTCTGCGTCGCGCTCCCGCACAGTGGCGTAGGCCTGGCCGGCGTCATGCCATACGTCGCTATCGGTCATATCGAAAAAGAAGGCACCGTTGCCCGTGTACTCGGGATAGATATCGATATCCCCCGAATTCAACGCACCGCGCACGATACTCGTGCCCCCCAGTTGCAGCCGGTCACGGACCTCGATCCCCCCCGCCTCAAGCCGCTGAAGGATGATCTGCCCCAACACCGCACCCTCGGTATCAATCTTGGAGGACACCACCACCGGGTTGCCCGCTTGCACCATGGATATGCCGCACACGGCACCCAGGGCCAGTGCAAGAAATCCTTTCATGAGACGAGACATGAGTATTCCATTGATTGTGGATCTGGCGGCAGTATAAGGGCCGCCCCGTGATCGACTCCAGCGCATGGGGTATGGCTTTTCGGTTCCAGTGCCGCAACAATCCCCTCATCAGTCGGCCGATCCATGCCGCCACGAAACGGACCTAACGGGTGGGACCCATGCCCAGGCAATCCCTCGATACGCTGCTTGAAACCCTCAACACGGAAGAACATCCGGGCCTGGTATCCCTGTTGAGCACGGTGGTGAACTGGCTCCGGCCTGATAGCGCGGAGACCGCCGAGGACGTGGTGGCACGCATCCATCAACTACATCGAGCCCAGAAAAGCCAGGACCGGGAAGGTGGCAAACCTGCCGCCCCTCACCTGCGCGATCATGTGCAAACCTCCCTGGCGGAGGCACGTCACCTCTCCCTGTACACGGAAATTGGCCTGTTCTCGCGACGGGGATTCGTGCGGGAGCTGGGTCAGCGCTTTTATGATCGGATCAACCCGCGACCGCTCGATCCTGACAACCTGCGGGATGTGCTCTCCCAGGTCTTCCACCGGCCCGCTGATACAGCCTGGGTGGCCCAGGTACCCGATGATGCCTGGATCCTGCTGCTGGATGCACTGGTAGACCTGGATGACACTACCGGACCGGCCCTGACACGCGCCAGGGAACAGGTGCTCTATTCGCTGGAGATGCTCGCCTTGTGGGTGGCAGCCGAGGAACTGGAGCCGGAGCTGCTGCGCCTGGACCCGGGCATCACCGAACGCAACTCCCCCTTCGTGGCCCTGGAACGGGAACTGTCGGCCTATGTACGGGATTACGCCCGGTGGCTTGAAGACCCAAACCAGGAGCCCCACAACGACGAACACGCCCGGGTGCTGATGCAACAGTGCATGGATCAGGTGGATCGCTTTCACAAGCGCGCGGTCACCCACGGCAGCAGCATGAGTCTCACCCATTTGCTGGAACGCCTGGATCAGACCCTCACCCGCATCAGTGATTTGCTGGACATCCTCAAGCGCAACGACGATACCTGCCGGCGCTGCGCGGCGGCCCGACTGTTCAGGGAAATGGTGGTGCAAAACGCTCGGCAGCGCAGCCTGGGAGCCCTGTGGCAGGACAACATCAAGCTGGTGTCGCGCAGCATCACCGAGCAATCCGGCGAGACCGGTGAGCACTACATCACCCGCGATCGACGTGAGTACCTGCAGATGCTGGGTTCCGGCGCCGGCGCCGGACTGATCATTGCCTTCATGGCACTGATCAAGATTCAACTCCTGCAGATGGGCCTCTCCCCTGGCGTCGAGACCTTCTGGGCGAGCCTTAACTATGGCCTGGGTTTTGTGTTGATTCACATCCTGCACTTCACGGTGGCCACCAAGCAGCCCGCCATGACGGCTGCCCGGCTCTCGGCTGCCATTGAGGCCGGCGAGAAGGGGGCAGCAAACCAGGCGCAGATTGCCCGGCTGCTTATCCAGGTAGGTCGTTCCCAGTTCGTGGCGGTGCTGGGTAATGTGAGCCTGGCGCTGCCGGTGGCCTTGTTGGTGGGCTGGGCCTCTCTGACCTGGCTGAACCAGCCCATCATGGACGAGCAGCAGGCACACTATCACCTGCTGGAACTGCGCCCGCTGGCAGGCCTGGCCGTGTTCCATGCGGCCATCGCCGGGGTCTGGCTGTTCGTGGCGGGGCTGATCGCGGGCTATTTCGACAATCGCAGCGCCTATCTGCAACTGGGGGCCCGGCTGCGGGACAACCCCCTGCTGACCCGTGTGACGCCCATGGGATTGCGTCATCGCATTGCTGACTATCTGGACAAGAACTACGGGGCGCTGATGGGCAACTTCCTCTTTGGCGTGCTGCTTGGGGTGACCGGGTTCATCGGACTTCTGCTGGGGCTGCCCCTGGATATCCGCCATGTCGCCTTTGCCTCGGCCAACCTGGGGTACACGGTATCCGTTGAGGGCATGGAGGGCATGACCTTTTGGATGTACTTCCTGTTCGTGCTGGTGATCGGGGCAGTGAATCTGTGGGTGAGTTTCGCCTTGGCCATGTATGTGGCCCTGCGCTCCCGTGGTGTGCGCCTGGGAGATCTGCGCCAATTGATGCGTGCCTACGGGCGGGAATTACGCAAGGACCCACGCGCTCTCCTCCTGCCCCCCAGGCATACCTCGGACGATCCCCCAGCCAAGGATTGACCGGACTGGCCCCCGCTCGGGCCCACGGCGTAGAATGGCGCCCCTTTCTACCGCCAACCTCTCCAGCCAACACCTGCGGACAGTCCCATGGCCAACTCCCTGCATGAACAGCTCCTGAAAGCGGGGCTGGTGGATGAGAAAAAACTCAAGCAAGCGCGGCATGCCTCGCCAAAGAAGAAAAAGAAGGGCAAGGGCGCGGCAACGACGGAACCTGCTCAGCCCAGCGCCGCTGAGGAAGCCCGACGCCGGGAGGCAGAACGCTCCCGCGAACTGAACCGCCAGCAAAAGGAGGCCGCCGAACGCAAGGCGCTGGAAGCGCAGATCCGGCAGTTGATTGATGCGCACCGCCAGGACCGGGAAGGCGGTGAGATCCCATACAACTTCCAGCACGGCAAGACCATTCGACATCTCCATGTCACTCCGGAGCAACGGGATCGGCTGGGCAACGGGCGCATGGCCATCGTCACCCTGGAAGATGGCTACGAGGTGGTGACCCGGGAAGGCGCCGACAAGATCGCCGCACGTGACGCCACCCGGGTGGTGGTTTGCAATGACCCGGAGCCCCGGGACAAGGCGAAGGATGAGGATGACCCCTATGCCGGTTACGAGATCCCGGATGATCTGATGTGGTAACACTCCATCACCGGCCCGGCCTCAGGTGTTCTGCAGGCGTCTTTGCTGAAGCGCCAGCAGTCGACCATAGAAGTCCGCCACATCCTCACTGATACGCACCACGTCGTATTCACGTGCAAAGTCCACGGCGCGACGCGACATCGCTTCGCGTCGCGCCGGATCCTCCAGAAGCTCCAGCAAACGTGCGCTCCATTCGGCAATATCTTCCTGTGTCTTGTAACCATTGACGCCGTCCTCCAGAACATCATCGATGCCGCTGGCGCGCACGGCCACTACGGGCAGGCCGGCAGCCATGGCCTCCAGGATCACCATACCCTGGGTTTCCGACTTCGAGGCAAACAGGAAGGCACTGGCCAACAGGTAATAGGCCGTCATTTCCTCCGGTGCCACAGCCCCCACCAGCGTCACATGGTCATCCAGATCCATCTCCTGAATCCGTCGTTCCAGCTTTGCGCGCTCAGGGCCGTCCCCCACGATCAAGAGCCGGAAGGGCTGGGCACACGTCTCCCGAGCCCGGTGAATGGCCCGCAACATGAAGTCGATATTTTTCTCCTGGCTCAGCCGTGACACGCTCACGAAGATCGTCGCACCGTCTGCCGCGTGTTTGCGCCGCAAGCACTCGACAGTCTCGACACTCACCCTGTCGGGTGCGGAACAATCCACGCCGGTGGGTTTCACCAGAATGTGGGCGGTCACCCCAAGGACATGCAGATACTCTTCCGCAGAGCGTGTGGGCACGATCACCCCTTCGCACTTGTTGGCAAAACGCTTCACCAGTGAATGGGCGATCAGATTACGAAACAGCCGTCCTGGAATGGGGACGTAATGCGCATAGTGCTCCAGCCGGGTGTGATAGGTGTAAATCACGGGAATGCCCAGGCGTCGTCCCACGAACAAACCGATTGAGCCCAGCCAGAATGGGTGGTGTACATGGATGACATGGGGTCTGAATTCCCTCACTGCCCGTGCAATGCTCGGCGAGAAGGGGTTAGCCAGTCGAAATTCACCTTTCGACCCCCAGTGCAAAAGGGAGGGAATGCGCATGACCACGTCATCCGGGCGAGCCTCCGCACCATAGGAAGGGGCCAATACCTTGAGTTGGCACCCCTGCCGAAGCAACCCCCTCACCAGTCGATCAATGGAAATCGGCACGCCACCGATAAACGGCAGATAGTTATTGGTGAACATCATCACGCGCAGGGGCTCCGACACCACTGTCTCTTCGTCAATCCTGTAATCACGATAGTATTGACGCTCTGCTGATAATGCCTTGTACAGACGAATCATCACCAGCAGGAAAGCACAAACAATCAAGATGAAATTGATATAACCCACATAAAAAAGTGAGTAGATGAAGAACCAGGAGGTTTCCAGCCAACGGACAATCTCGCTTTGTCTGTGACCAACGAAAACCGGCTCGATGCTTGCACCTTCCTGCCCCACCATCACACGCGCATAGTGGTGATCATCTTCTCCGTCACCCACGACCAGGCCTCCGCCGCCACCGGTCATCAGGAATTGCGTGTCTCCACGGACTTGCCGGTCGAACATGGAGCGCGATCCGGAAAAAACGGCCTCGACTGCATATTGATCAAGCAAGTCATTCAACCTGCTCACAAATCCCGGATTCAGTTCCATCTCACCGTCTTCAGACAACCGATCCCGATGCTCCGACAACACCGGTTCCGCCATAAAAATAAAGACATGACGTGCCTCCCGGGAAAAGGCCTCCAGCTCATCTTCCAACCATGACAATTGCCATTTCAAGGGTGTCTTGCCCGTGGTATCCAGAAAGATGAAACGATCCGAATGCACCGAAAATGAGAAAAAATAAGGGCCCAGCATGTCATAGAAACGAACGCTTCCGAACTGACTGTATTCTTTAGAACCAAAAGTCAGAAGATAGGGAATATTCAGCTTCTGAAGTGAACCATATAATGCCTGATAATTATCTTCCCCCCCGCCACGCAGCGCATTTCCGACGGAGACCATGAATTCCATATCAGACTCGTTGAGGTGGGGAATGATCTGCCGTTCAAACACCCCAATAGAGTTTCTGATATTACCGATCACGGCGAAGCCATACTCATCTTCCGCCATCTGATGTGACTGAATCCTTTCTATCTGCTCGCTATGCAGGGCCTCCAGTGAATCATTGAAGAAAATGAGATAGATCTTGTAAGCAAGCAGCGCAATAAAAACCAACAACACCAGAAAAAACGCCACCCGCAGCAGACCGGTACGTTTAAGCATTGGTGACTTCCCCCTTACCGGATAGGCGGCTGATCAGATCACCCTTGATCAGCACCAATGCGATCAGCATGCCCGTATAGATGGTAAGCAATCGCCAGGCAAAGGTAAGAATGAGTAGATGTCCTGCACTCACGATATCGGAAAAGAAATGCCCGAACACGCCCTCGGCAATACCGGAAGCCCCGGGCGTGGGCGAAAAATACATGATAAACGTGGTCACCACCTGGATACCCAACACCTTCAGATAAGACAAATCATAGTCCAGCGCCAGTAGCAAGAGCATGGGGAAGGAAAAAAGGCTCAGCAAAAAGATGAGGGTGCAACAAAGCGCCAACACACTGAACAATCCCCTGGAGGAGATGAAGTCAGTGAATCCACGATTCAACAGCACAAGTTCCCTTCGTATTCGGAAATAAAGACGCCGAACCCGTTGCTGATCGAGGACTCGCCAACGGCACAGCCGATTCAGTATCCACGCGATCGGCACCAGCAGCCAGCGGTTGCGGAAGATCGCAAGCAACAGCACTGACACGTAGATCACCACGAAGGCCAGCAAATAAATGGTCAGCCGCGGGTTCCAGTTGATGGCCTCCGTCAGCGAATCCATGAAGAGCAGAAAAACCGGCGCCAATGTGAAAATGACCAGAACCGCAAGGGTTGTGCGTATCGTTGTGGCGGCCGTGGCGGTGCCGATAGGTACGCCTGCCTTTTGCAAATACCAGACTTGAACCACGCCACCTCCGGTGGCCATGGGCGTCAGATTCGAAACCAGAATGTTCACGAAAACGAGGCGTGCCATCAGACCCGCAGGGACTTGATACCCCAGCGCCCTCACCGTGAAATAAAGGCGCAGGCCATCCGCCAGAAAATAGATGACCAGCAGCAGCAACGATGCCACAAGCAACTGGGGCGAAAGCAAGCGCCGGTCAAAGACCACCGGTCCATTATCAAGATGGAGAAATACAACCAGCACCCCCAGGAGCGTGAAGCCCAGGAACAGTGCCGTAAACATCAGCAAGCGCCGTCTATCCAGACCCTGCGAGGCCAGTACGCCTTGATTCTCTTCCGGCATCATTATCCCCGTCCAATCGCGCAACCTGCGGCATGTCCGGATGCCCAGGCCCATTGAAAATTAAAACCTCCCAGGTGGCCGGTCACATCCACTACCTCACCAATGAAATACAGTCCCGGAAAGGCCCGGCATTCAAGGGTCTTGGAAGACAGGGCATCGGTATCCACCCCGCCCACCGTGACCTCGGCCACCCGATACCCCTCGGTACCCGAGGGCCAGATCTTCCATGACTGGCAGGCCTGCTCCACCTGGGCGATATCCGTGTCGCTGAGTTGGTCCAGGGGTTTGCTCTCCACCCAAAGATCGCACCAGCGTTGCGCCACCCGTCGGGTGAGCCGCTCTCCCAGCAGGGTCTTCAATTCCATCTTCGGGCGCTGCTGACGCACACTGCGGATGTGATCGCCCAGATTCACGCCCGGGAACAGATCGATCTCCACCGGCTGCCCGGGCTCCCAGTAGGACGACACCTGCAGCACCCCGGGACCACTCAGCCCACGATGGGTGAACAGCAGGTTCTCCCGAAAGCACGCGCCGTTGAAACCCGCCTCGGCATCCAGGGCGATACCGCTCAGGTCTTCCAGGCGCTTGAGGGCCTTTCCTTCCAGCGTGAGAGGTACCAGGCCCGGGCGCGTGGGGCGCACGGGGATATCCAGGGACCGAGCCAGATCAAAACCCAACCCGGTGGCCCCCATGGAAGGAATGGAATAGCCCCCGGTGGCAATGACCAGGGCATCGGCCTGTACGGTCCCCGTGGGGGTATCCACCTGATATGGTGGGCCGACGCGGACATCCTTGATGGCGGTGCGGGTGCGGATCTCCACGTGGCCCATATCGCATTCCGCCAGCAGCATGTTGAGGATGTCCTTGGCAGAGCGATCGCAGAACAGTTGGCCATGATCCCGTTCATGGTAGGGAATGCCGTAACGCTCCACCAGGGCGATGAAGTCCCAGGGTGTGAAACGGCTCAGGGCGGATTTGGCGAAGTGGGGGTTGGCGCAGATGAAATCCTCGGCCGTGCAGTGCAGGTTGGTGAAGTTGCAACGCCCGCCGCCGGACATGAGGATCTTCTTGCCAGGTTTGTTGGCATGATCCAGCACCAGCACGCGCTGGCCCCGTTGCCCGGCCACCCCGGCGCACATGAGGCCGGCGGCACCAGCGCCGATGATGAGGACGTCATAGTGGGGATGGGCGGTCGGCATGGTGGCGAAGTTTAACGAATCAGCGGGGGTTGATGGGATAAAACCCGGCAGGGTGCCCGCCGCCTCCCCCTCATCCCCAACCCTTCTCCCCGAGGGGAGAAGGGAGTCATAACCCCTCTCCCGCTTGCGGGAGAGGGGTTGGGGTGAGGGCCGTCCATGGCAGAAGGGCATCGGGCTCAATCCGACTTGATGGGCCCCCGTAACGCCTTCGTCCGTCCCCGCTGAATCTTCTTCTCCAGACGTCGCCGCTTGGAGCCCAGGGTGGGCCGGGTGGGTTTACGTTTCTTGACCGGTCGGCCAGCTTCCTGAATCAACTCCCGCAACCGCTCCAGGGCGTCCTCGCGGTTCTGTTCCAGGGTGCGGAAACGCTGGGCCTTGATGATGATCACACCATCCTTGCTGACGCGCTGATCCGACATCCGCAGCAACCGGTCCTTGTACAGGCGCGGCAGTGAAGAACGCTGGATATCAAAACGCAGGTGCACCGCCGAGGCCACCTTATTCACATTCTGACCGCCCGCTCCCTGGGCACGGATCTGGCTGATCTCCACCTCCCAGTCGCCCAGCGTTACGTTATTGGAGATCGATAACACCATGGGTCACCGCCCTGTCGGCCGACCACTGAGGGCCGACAGGGGAATCTGACCCGTCTCCTCCATGGTGATCAGTCGGCTGAAACCACCCGCATCCAGACGCGCGCGGACCTTGTAATCCAGGTGGTCGCGATCGGTTCGGGCGATCAGGTCATTGAGCAGACGCAGGCTGTTGATCAGATCCAGTCCTGCCTCCACCTCAAAGCGGGACTCTCCAAACGCCGGAATGGTCTCAAGATCACTGGCCACCCCGGTGATCAGTTGATGCCCCTCGAAGTCCACGGCGTAGCTCATGCCCCGCAGGGGCAGACTGGTCGGGTTGGGGTTGACCACCCGCAGCCCCAGGGCAAATCGGGGTGCCATGCCCTGGTTGGGCACAACGCGGAAGGACTCCAGACTCACCGAGGGGGTCTCGAATTCGTTACGCATGGCGGCACACCCGCCCAGCAACATCGCGCCGGAGGCCAACAGGAAGCTGCGTCGTGTGATGGGCATGAAAGAACTCCACTAGGCCATTGAACTCAATGGCCTCAGCTTAACGCAACTGCCCCCTTGAGGGCGCGGGCACTGCGCCCGTCGGTTGCGAAGCTAGCCTACCCCATGCAAAAATAATCGGTTTTCCTGGACACTTACCCGACGAACCCGCCATGCTGATGTCGCTGCTGCTCATGTTTGTCATCCTCGCCGCAGGCGCGGGCCTGCTGCTATGGCATGCACGGACTGCCTTTGTGGTGCAGTTACAAAATGGCGCCCCCCAAGCCAAGCGCGGCACGCCCCCGCCCGGCTTCGTGCGAGGCTGCGGGGATGTGGCTCGCATGTACGGCCTCAAGCAAGGCCGGATCAGCGGCATCCGCACCGGCCAGGGAATCCAGCTGCGTTTTTCCCGAGACATCCCCGAACACACCCACCAGCCCTTTCGCAACGTCTGGACCCCTCCCCCGGGCGGCAACGGTGGCGGTGGCCGCCGAGCCGCCGGTTAACCGCGAAAAGGGGACAGACCCCTTTTCCTGGGACTGCCCCCCTGTGGGAGCTGGCCTGCCAGCGATGCGCTGCGACAGCAGCGCCCTGCCCTGGCCCGCCCCTGTGCCAGACCCATTCGCGGCCGAGGGCCGCTCCCACGGGGGTAGACCGGCCTCCGGTGCCAGCCTCACTCCAAAAAAGGGGACAGACCCCTTTTTAACTTTTTAAAAAGAAAAAAGGGGTCTGTCCCCTTTTTTGGCCCCCTTCCCCCGCCTGAATCACAAGGTCAGCTTTTGATGTCCACCCACAACCCCATGCAACACACCTCCCTCCTTGGTCAGCAAGGCCCCGGCCATGGCGTGGCCGTGGGCGCCCTGCTCATCGGTGCCGGGCTTTGGGGGTGTTTCTGGATCCCCCTGCGGTGGCTGGAACAGGCCGGCCTGCATGGCTTATGGTCGGTGGCCTTCATCTATCTGGGTGCGAGCCTGCTGGGGCTGGTGGTGGCAAGGCGCCATCTTGGCTGGGTGCGTCGCCACCCAGGGCGATTTGCCGGCATTGCGCTCACTTCGGCGCTGTCGGGTACTGCCTTCTCCCTGGGCGTGATCGAGGGTGAAGTGGCCAGGGTGCTGCTGTTCTTCTACCTCTCGCCGCTTTGGGCCGTCGTCCTGGCGCGACTGCTGCTGCGCGAACCCCTTACCCAGCAGGCCATGATCGCCCTGACCCTGGCCATCACCGGCGCCCTGGTCATGCTCTGGCCCACCAACACCAGCCTGGCCATGAGTCGGGCAGACGTGCTGGGCCTGCTGGCAGGCATGGCCTTCGCGGCCACCAACATCCAGGTGCGCTATGCCTACTGGATGCCGCTCAGAATCAAGACCCTGGCGGCCTGGTCTGGTGCACCGCTGCTGGCAGCAGGCACCGCGGGCGGCCTCGGGATCGGACTGATGCCAGACCCGTGGACCCTCGCCGTGGCCCTGGTGGTGGGCATGACCATCATGACCACCATGACCCTGACGGTGCAGGTCGGCGTGACCTGGCTCCCGGTTCGGCAGTCGTCGGTGATCCTGATCTTTGAGTTGATTGCCGGTGCCGTCTCCGCCGCCTGGCTGGCGGGGGAGATGCTGGCCACAAGAGAATGGATGGGTGGCTTGCTCATCGTTTGCGGTGGTCTGATCGCGGGCTGGCGACGGCGTCAGGATCATTGATCCATGCCATGACTTACTGAGAGAGGGCCGCCTGCAATACCCGCAGGCGCCGACGCTGCATGCGCAGACGATATTCCAGCTCTTTGTAGGCGGTACGCAACTCGATCCGTGTCCAGCGGTCACGTAGCGCCTCACGCCCCACCTGCACCTTATGCGTCTGCCACTGCTGCCATTGGCTCACCGTATCCTTGAACTGCTGATACTCCCGATCCAGGGCCTCACGCCAATTGGGGGCGACCCCTGTGACCTCAAGCCGCGCCCTCAGCCTGGCAAACTGAGTGGAGACCCGGGCTCGCTGGATTTTGAAACGGGGGATGCGCCGCCGGTCGTGGGCCAGACCCACCCAGGCACACAGATTGATGAACCACTTGGATGGGTCGTACTGCCACCAGTGGATGCCATTGCGGTAGTCCGACTGAAAGGCGTGGTGATAATTATGATAACCCTCGCCCCAGGTGACCCATGCCACCAAGGCATTATCCACGGCCGTATTGTCATCGCTGTAAGGGCGACGACCCCAGGTATGGGCCAGTGAGTTGATGAAAAAAGTGAAATGATGGCTCACCACCAGCCGCAGCACACCGGCCAGCAGCATCATTCCCACGATGTCACCCCATAAAAGACCCAGAGTCAGGGGCAGACCCAGGTTCATGGACCAGGCCAGCGGCCAATAATACCGATGCTGCAGGCGCACGATGGGATCGCGATCCAGATCCTTCACGGTGCTGAAATCCGGCTGACTGGCAGGCCACTCGCGCATCATCCAGCCCATGTGCGCATGCCAGAACCCGGAGCGAATAGAATGCGGATCACGCCCCACATCGTCCACGTAACGATGGTGGTTACGATGCCGGGCGGCCCAATTGTAAATACTGTTCTGCAATGCCATGGCGCCGAAAAGGGCCAACAGCAGCCGCAGGGGCCAGCGGGCCTTGAAGGTGCGATGAGCCCAGAGACGATGGTAGCCAACAGTGATGCTCATGCCGCCAAGGGCCAGTAACACAGCGAAGGCCACCCAGGCCCCGCCACTGAAGCCATGCACGATGCCCCACCACGGCACCACGGTCACGGCCAGCAGGTTGGTGAATGCGAAGAATAACGCGGTGGGCCAGGCCACGGGAGGATCGGTTCTGGACATGGGGAATACCTGCTGGACAAGAAAGAAAAGGGACAGCCACGAGAAAAATCGGCGGTCCTGATCAATGAGACAGTCACCCCCACGGTAAATGCCCCTCGCCGGTCATTTTTTTTGCTTTAGCCCCTGAAACAATTGACGGGCCCCTCGCAATCGGTAACGCTCTTACCGCCATGGGTGCTCTGCGCCCGGATGGCATGCCCGCCCCCGCGACCAACCGCGAAACATCCCCGTGATCCGCATAGCAAAGGTCTCCGATGTGCCTGCCCTGGTGGCCCTGGAGGGGCGCTGTTTCCCCACGGATCGACTCTCCAGGCGACAATTCCGCTACATGCTCACCAAGGCGCATGCCCATACCCTGGTGGAAGAACAGGCAGGTGTCATCCTGGGCTACATACTGGTGTTGTTCAGCCGCGGCACATCCAGTGCGAGATTGTATTCCATTGCCGTGGACGCCCAGGCCCGGGGGAGCGGCGTAGCCGCCGAGCTGATACGGACAGCCGAAAACGACGCCAGGGAACGGGACTGCGCCTACCTGCGCCTTGAGATCCGCAAGGACAATAATGTCTCACAGCGGCTGTTCGAATCCCTGGGTTATCGACGTTTTGGCGAATACGGGGACTATTACGAGGATCACATGGATGCCTGGCGCTATGAAAAATCCCTGGCACCCGATCTGCTCCCGGACATGGTGCGGGTCCCCTTCTACGAGCAGACCCTGGATTTCACCTGCGGTCCCTCTTCACTGATGATGGCCATGAAGGCCCAGGATCCGTCACTGAGCATGGACCGCACACTGGAACTGCGACTGTGGCGCGAAGCCACCACCATCTACATGACCTCGGGCCACGGGGGCTGCGGACCGTTCGGGCTGGCCCTGGCAGCGGCCCATCGGGGTTTCCAGGTCGAACTCACCCTCAGCGACTCCCGGATGCCACTGCTCGACTCCGTGCGCAGCCCGGAGAAAAAGGAAGTGATGCGCCTGGTCCAGGAGGACATGCTGGAAGAAATCCAGGGACTGGCCATCCCCATGCACTACGGCCACCTGAGCACATCGGACCTGAGGGAGCGCTTCGAGGCAGGCATGATCCCGGTGGTCCTGATCAGCTCCTATCAGATCTATGGGGAAAAATTCCCTCACTGGGTGGTGATCACCGGTTTTGACGAACATTTCGTCTATGTGCACGACCCGTTTGTGGACCGCGACAATGGCGAAACCACGCTGGATTCCCTGAACATGCCCATCCTGCGGCGGGATTTCGAACGCATGGCCCGCTATGGGAAGGCCGGTTTGAAGGCGGTATTGCTGATTGGAAACAAAGGGTAACAGGAGAAACCCGTGTCGGATCATGTCCTGCTCATCGAGCAACCCGGAGACTGGAAACCCCATTTCCCGGACTACCCCGTGGTGCTGGCCTCGGACTATCTCACCCACCCGGATTACTCTGCCGGCAACAGTCGGCTGCGGGTCATCAACCTGTGCCGCGGGCATCGGTATCTGAGCGTGGGCTACTACTGCTCGCTGCTGGCCGAGGCCCGTCAGCACAAGGTGGTGCCTTCGGTGCGCACCCTGCAGGACCTGTCGCGAAAGTCCATCTACAGCCTGGATACGGAGAACATCGATCGCAAGGTGGCCCGGGTGCTGGGCCGCAAGCGTTCGGGTCTGGAACCCACGGCCTTCGAGATGACCGTGTTCTTTGGTCAGTGCGAGCCCAAGGAGATGCAGGAGATCGCACAACAACTATTCTCGATCTTCCCCACCCCGTTGTTCAAGGTGGAATTCCGGCTGGTGGGTCAGTGGCGCATCGAGGCCATCAAGCCCCTGGCCCTGAACAGCCTGGATACAGGACAGGAGGAGGCCTTCTTCATCGCCCTGGATGCCTACCTGAAACGCCCTTGGCGCAGACCACGCGGGGCCCGCGCCTACAAGTATGACCTGGCCATCCTGCAAAACCCGGAGGAGGATCTACCCCCCTCCAACCGGGCAGCCCTGAACCATTTTGTACGCCTGGGGCGCACCGTAGGGCTGGAGGTGGACCTGATCGACCGGAGGGATTTCGGGCGCCTGGCGGAATACGACGCCCTGTTCATCCGCGAAACCACCCGCATCGACCACCACACCTACCGCTTTGCCCGCAAGGCGGACAGCGAGGGCATGGTGGTGATCGATGACCCCGACTCCATCCTCAAGTGCACCAACAAGGTCTACCTGGCCGAACGGCTATCCGCCAACAAGGTCCCCACGCCCCGCACGCGGGTGCTGCGCAGGGAGGATCTGCTGGCCGCCGAAGAGGACATCGGTTACCCCGTGGTGTTGAAGATTCCCGACGGTTCCTTCTCCCGCGGGGTCTTCAAGGCGGAGAACCGCAGCGAGCTGGAAGAGATCGGCCGCCGGCTGTTCAAGGAATCCGATCTGATCCTGGCCCAGGAATTTGTCTACACGGAATTTGACTGGCGCATTGGCGTGCTCAACAAGCAACCCCTTTACGCATGCCAGTACCTGATGTCACGAAAGCACTGGCAGATCGTCAATCACCAGGCCAAGGGTCGACTGAGGCAAGGGGGTTCGAGAACGATGACAGTGGCAGACGTGCCCCCGGCGGTGATCAAGACCGCCGTCAAGGCCGCCAATCTCATCGGCGACGGGCTTTATGGGGTGGATCTCAAGCAGACGGACCGCGGCATGATGGTGATCGAAGTGAACGACAACCCGAGCCTGGACGCGGGCGTGGAGGATGCCATCCTCAAGGATGACCTGTACCGCCGCATTCTGGAGGATTTCGTGCGCCGGCTGGATTTGACGCGCAAGCGCTAGCAATCGTACCTGATGGATGCATTTCAGAATTTTTATGCACAACGCGGGAGACCTTGAATCAGGACCGATCCCTCGCCGCCCTGGCCTCTTCCTTTACCGACGCCGGCCAGGCGAAGGAGATCCGATTGCCGCTGCCCCGTTGCTCGCCGCCGCACTCAGTCCCTTTTTCCGTGAGTTGCCAGGCGCCGTCCTGCTGCTCCAGCAGGCCCTGTTCAGCCAGGAGGTCCAGCAAGGGACCCGTCTTCATGCCCAGGGCGGAGGCGATACGGGAGGAAGGCAGTTTCTTCTCGGACGCTTGGCTTTCATCCGGGGGGGGTGTATCCGTATCCTCGTCCTGTGCTATCTGCTCCGGTGCATTCCCCGGGGAGAGTGTCTGATCGCGGATGCCGAACTCGGCCTGATCATACGGCGCACGCGCCACGTGACGGCCTGCCAGTGCCTCGGCACAGCCCTGCAGGGTCCCCAGGGTTACCGTGGAGGCCATGGCCCGCCACATGGCCAGGCGGCCGCCGCCCTGCCCCGGCTTGCCCCGCAGGCCGTGTTCCAGCACATCCTCCAGCCAGGTGACCTGGCCGCGCGGGTTATGCTCACCTGCCAGGTGCACGTGGGCATCGGGCCCCACCACGATCCGGCCATGGACCTGAGGAATCAGCCTCACCCCCAGTCGATGGGGCCAGGACAGGTACAGCACCGCATTTGCCAGGGCATGTACGCGCTCGGCCAGATCGGTCAGCGGGTCGATGATCTCCAGCGGGGCGCCACCCATTTCCTCGTCCACATGGAAAAAGCGCTCCTCGGCTTCCACCCGGACGCCGGTATTGAAGAAGCGAGAGTCCAGCACGAACGCCTCCATGCGTCGGTTGATCACCACATGATCAAAGTGAGTTGACGT
Organism: Ectothiorhodospira sp. 9100; assembly: GCF_022227565.1. Taxonomy (NCBI): domain Bacteria; kingdom Pseudomonadati; phylum Pseudomonadota; class Gammaproteobacteria; order Chromatiales; family Ectothiorhodospiraceae; genus Ectothiorhodospira; species Ectothiorhodospira sp. 9100. Next base: position 5,545 of record NZ_JAJNAN010000030.1, on the reverse strand, counting down.
ACCCTGCATCTCCAGTCGCAGGTCATGAATCACCACGGCCTGATCGGAATCGGCCAGTTGCCTGTCCAGTTCGGCAGCCGCGGCCAGCCGACCTTCCAGGGCCAGGATTCTGGCGCGGATCTGGCGGGCCTGTTCATCGTTGGCCCGCTCAAGCAGATGCTGCAGTGCCTCAATATGGGGGGCGAGATCGTCAACAGGCTTGATCAGCATGAAGCACTTACCTGTGGTTTTCCGGAACATGTGCGTGGAAGGCCAATATCCCACGAAAAATAGGTCATATCTACCCTGCCCCAAGGCCCTGAAGCTACAAGGCCCAGACCAGATACATACTGATGGCACCAAACAGCAGGACCGAGACAATGGCCCACAGGCTCAGGCCTTCCACCTCGCCTGCCCGCTGACGTCGAAAGCTCTCACTGAGGCGATACCGCAGGGTGAACAGGGCGGTATAGCCGATGATGGCTGCCGCCGGCACATAGATGAGCGCCAGCAACACGCCCCAGGCCACGAAGGGTGGGCGGGTCTGGGCAAAGATGTAGCCCAGGATGATCCAGAGGGCCAACAGGCCCAGCGGGATGGCGGCGATCACGGGGTTGAGGAGCGAGGGCTCCTTCAATCGTGCCCAAAGGCCGATCCGGGCGCGCTTGGGTGGTCTGCCCCGGTGCACACCCCCAGAGCCGTCGGCATGCGGTGTCCCCTCGCCGCGGCCCTGAGCCAGATGCTGATCATAGAGCACTGCCGCCTCGTTCAAGTACTGGGCCTTGGCTTCGTTCGGGTCCTGATGGCACTGCTCCAGGCAGCGTTGCCAGAGGCTTTCACTTCGATTTTCATCAAACTCGCGCGAGGCCAGCAACCAGGCCTCGCGATGCTGAATCTGGGTCATGGGGTTTCCTTGCAAATGAGTGAATGCCTACGCCCAACGCCGCGCGCTTTGCCGCGGCCCCGGTTGAGGTGCCACCACACCAAACGATCAAACGGAGAACATGGCCTCCAGATCGTGCCGGGAGTAAGCCTTGAAGGCCAGCAGGGTGTTGGTCTTCTCCAGCCCATCAATGGTCAGCAGGTGACGGGTGACCACTTCGGCCAGGTCGTCGTTCCTGGGTACGCGCGCGATGGCGATCAGATCATACTGGCCACTCACGGAAAAGACCTCGGTGATCTGTTCCATGTCCGCCAGTTGCTCGGCGATCTGGTTAACCTTCTGACGCTGGACATTGATCAGGATGATGGCAGTGACCATGGGGGCTCCTCGGTTGGGAAACGGTCGGGATGGACAGCAAAATACCTGAACAGGCAGGCACAACGCCAATCCACCGCGCGCCCCCGATACGGAGGCCGCGCGGCGCACTCAGTGGAACTCACTGGAGTTGTGTGGAAAGGCGATAACTGCCCTGCCCATCATGGCGGTAAATCCGCACATAATAGGTCGCTGGCTCCAGATCCTCCCGCTCCAGACGACGGCTGGATGCCCGTCCCGTGTAGTCCTGGACCAGGGTGCGGGAGGCGCTGTCGTCCCGCAGTTGCGCCGCCAGTCGCAGACCTGCGTCGGCGTGGATATTCACCACCAGCCGCCCCGGGGTCCGGGTGGTGAAACGGAACCAGTCCTCCGTGTCGCGTCCCGAGGCGTCCCGGTAGCCCAGCAGGCTGGTGACCTCGCTGCCGGGTTCGATCACCCGTGCCTGCTCGGCACTGTTGTTGCGAGCCGGCTCACCCGCGGCGATCACGGATTCCAGCCGAGGGGTGACTGCATACCCACCCTGACCGTTGTGGCGATAGATACGCAGGTAATAAGTCCCGGGGGCGAGATCGGCGCGCTCCAACTGCCTGAGCGCGGCACGACCCGTATAGTCCTGATGCAGGACACCACTGCCCGTCTCATCCCTTAGCTGGGCCGCCAGCCGCAGGCTTTCCTCGGCTTCAATATTCACTACCAACCGTCCATGCCCCCTCAGCGTCACCTGATACCAGTCCTCAGTATCCCGGCCATCGGCATCGCGATAACCAAGCAAGCCAGTAGAAACCTCACCGAGGGGGATCGCCTGGGCCTGTTCAGCACGTTCATTGGGCTCCGAATCCGCGGCGAATGTCACCGCCTCCACCCGTGGCAAAACCCGATACCCCCCCTGACCCGTGTGGCGGTAGAGGCGCAGATAATAGATCCCCGGAGCCAGATCCGCCCGCTCCACCGTGCGTTGGGAAGATCGCCCGGTGTAATCCTGATGGAGTACGCCACTGCCCACCTCGTCACGTAGCTGGGCCGCCAACTGCAGCGTGTCCTCGGCCCTGATGTCCAGCACCAGCCGTCCGTGGACGGGCATCGTGATTTGAAACCAATCCTCCGTATCCTGGCCCTCACTGGTGCGATACCCCATCAGCCCCGTGGAAGCCTCATCCACGGGAATGAGCCTGGCTTCCTCGGCAGTATTGTTCGGCTCCTGATCATTCGGTGTGGAGGCCACCTGCAAACGCGGCCTGATTTCATACGCCCCCTCGCCTGTATGGCGGTAGATCCGAACCTCATAAACACCGGGGGCCAGGTTGGCTTGTTCCACCCGGCGGTTGGCCCTGCGCCCGGTATAATCCTGGTTCAGAACACTCCCTCCCTGAAAATCCCGCAGTTGCACTGCCAGTTGAAGATCGCCATCCGCCTGCACATCCACGATCAGATGCCCATGCCGCTCCACCTGGAGTGCATGCACCCGCTCACGTTGCTGGCCATCCAGTGATCCGCGCTGGGCAGGCAGCGCCACCTCCCGGGGCGGAGTCAGCGTCGCTGCCGTGGGATCGCTCCCGATGTTCACGGTCGTGACCCTGGGTTGCTCGGGTGACCGCTGCCCCCCCTCGGCATTGAGGCGCTCCGACCGGCCGAGGGCCTCCTCAACATCCTGAAGCGCCAGGTAGCTCTCCAGACGTGCCACCCGAGCCTGCACTGCATCGTCCGGCCAGATGGACAACCCGGCCTTGTAGGCCTCCAGAGCCTCTTGATAGGCCTGCCGTGCCTGGTGGGCACGGGCCCGCTCCCAGTGCTTTTCGGCCTCGTTTCTCTCCGCCTGACGGGCGTACAGACGTTCAAAGGCTTCCTTGAGTGAGGGATCATTCGCCCTAGGTGGCAGATCACGGTTCATGCTCTCCCGCACCCCGACCAGATGCTGCTGGGCCTCGTCGAACCGGCCTGCCTCGATGAGTTCATCCACTCTCGGCAGCGTGTCATCCAGGAAGGTTTGCCAGCCTTCATGCCAGCGTTCGAGTCGGTCAATCACATCCTGGGGGTAATGGGCGTTGATCTCCCTGGCGCGATGAATCTTTTCCACGGCCTGGCCCGTGGGATTGCGTTGACTGACGTCCGCCATGAGCGCCCGGGCCTGCATGGCCAGGCCCACCGAGATGCGTCCCTCCAGGTGCCGATCCAACTGCGTGTACATCGCGCCGCCATCAATGGCAAAGGAGCCCACGTACCCCTCCACCAGGGGGGCAATGGACTGGTAGCGCCAGGCAGCCTCTTCAAAATCACCCGCCTCAATGAGACCAATGACCTCCTTCACCTGCGCCTCGGCACTTTGATAGTTCTCGCTGGCAATCCGCTCCCGCCAACGATTGAAGATGGCCTGAGCCTCGTAATGATGCTTCCGGGTGACGGCATTGAAACAGTGAAGGCTTTCCTCCATGCCCCTCGGGATCGGCGTGTTCCAGGTACTGAGGGGGCCCTTGCACACGCAGGGGCCCGTGCCAATGGAATGATTGCAGCCTTCCCCCACACAGAAAAAACCGCCCAGGCTACCGCCACAACCCCGGCACAGGCAGTTAAGGAAACCCTCCGCGTCCTCCGGCCTCACGCCCATCTCATCGGCGTGGGCAAAGGCTTCATCGATCTGCTCACGATGACGCACCAGCCGCTGCACCTCGGCAAGGAAAGCCTTGGATGCCTGTTCGCGCGCCTCTGCCTCCTTGGCCCCGGTGATGGCCTCGACGACGGCGTCCGGTAGATACAAGATCCCCGTGACGGCATCCCTGGCCATGAGATAAGGAACCTTGAGCAGGGTCACGGTCACATGGCGGGTGAGGCTGGGATCGTTACCGCGCTCCACCTCCCGCATGAACCGGGCAATCTCGGCCTTTTCCGCCTCTTCGTAGGCATACCCGACACCCGTGCCATACCAGGCGGCGTTCTGGTACACACGCATGAAGAAGTCGAACGTGGTGTCGTCGGCCTCTGTCTGATCCAGGGCGTGATATACCCCCTCCTTGCCCATGAAATAGCCCGTGGCTCCCACCGCCATGATCCTCACGGCCTTGCCACCCCATCGACTTGAGGGCTCGGGTGCCGGATCCGCACGAGAAGCGGCACGAAGGGTGCGTGTCTCCTGGGCTACGCCCTGGGCAAAACGGCCTCCCACACTGCGCTCCAGCCGACTGATGGCCTCCCCTGCCTTGGAGGGGCTCATGCGGCTGATTTCCTGGGCGATGGCCCGGGTGAATTGCTCACCCTGACCGGGATTGAGGCGAGCCAGGGTGCCGAAGGTGTCCACCAGTTGATCCGAGGCCCGCTGCAGGCCGTGCTGATTCATGGCGCGCACTGCAGCCGCATCCAGAGCCGTTGCCATGCCTCGATCCAGGCTCCCGAGCCGGGACGGGGCCTTGTCCAGGCCGGAATCTCCAAGGCCCACCGAGGGCAGCTCGTGCTGAAGACGCACGTGGTTGTTCAGACTGAACTGACGGGAGATGTACTTGGCTGACTGCGATTCAGCCAGTTGCGCCCGGGCCCGGAACAGTGATGCACGGTCAGGGTTGATGTGCTGCACCGCCTGCGCCTCCCGGAGCCACGCATCCGCGCTGCGCTTCTTGGCCTGGCTCAGCCGACGCATCTCGGCGGAGTAATCCATGGCATCATCGATATTGATCGGGTTAAGACGAGCCGGACCATCCTGACCGAGGGCGATCTGGGCGCGCACCGAGCCCGGGGTGGCGTAGGCAGTACCACCACGCTGATTGATGTGCTGAACGATCTGGTCGAACTGATCCGTGTGATCGGGGTGAGGCATGAAATCCGTGTCGGTATCAAACCGGTCCACGGGTGTCTGCACGCCCTGGCTGCTGAAATGATCGCGTGCAATGCGCTGATAATTGGCCTCGATCTGCCGGATGTCATCCACCTGAATACGGCGATTCCCCGTGGCCAGCACATTCACATCGGTATCCGTCCCTGGATTGAAGCTCCGGGCCCCGAAGTCGGGGCGGAACCCGGCATTCTCCACCGCCTGACGGGAAAACTGCCGGTTCAGGGCATGGAAACGATTCTGAACCGCGTTGTACTGGTCGATGGACAACTCGCCCCGCACGGCGGCCAGATTCACTTCCCGGTTGGCAAAAAATACCAGCATCTCCTGGTGTGGCGTCGCCGTGCCCTGGGCCACCCTCTGCGCCGCGGACATCAGCCCGGGCGTCCAGGCCTGCACCCCGCCAGCCAGGGTGATCAGGACAAGGGCAAGAACAATACGACCAACAAACCTGCGCATGATGACATCACTCCAACGGATGGCCCGGACCG